>JANQHV010000351.1 GCA_028282505.1 SAR324 cluster bacterium
GTAAAGCCAGAAACTACTGCTGAAGCAAAAGCGCCTGTGGCAGAAACAAAGGCTACACAAGCAGAAAGTACAGCAGGAGCAACGACTGAAGTTCAAGCACAGATTCTCGATGTGGCTTCTGAAACTGTTGAAAGTACTGAAGAGACTAAATAATCTGACGATTCTCTCTATCTCTTTTCTTATTCAGGGAGCCGTTTTCTGGGCTCCCTATCGCACATCAAATTTCCCGCCATTGTATTATTCCCATGTACAATTTTTTTGTCATGCTGCATGTCATTTCAATCTGTCTGGTGGTTGGGACACAGTTTGTCCAATCCTTGGCTGTGATTTTTCGTCTGCGTTTGGAGAATCCTGAGCAGATTGTTGGCGCACAATGGGTACAGTATCGCATCTACAAGTTCATCTATTATCCTATTCTGATCATTGCGATTATTACTGGATTTTATTTGGCCATTGTGACAAACGCGTTTTCCCAGGGAAAATGGCTCCATTGGAAATTGGTTCTGCTGGTGATTTTAATAGGATTTGGTTTTCTCAATGGTCGGCAAATCAATGATAAAGACTTACCCAAGCCCTTTGCCATGTTTGTGCACATAGGGATTTTTTGTGTTGCCGCAGTGATGATCTATTTGGTCAAAGTACGACCATTTTGAAGAAAGACAACCATGAAAACACTGCTTGATTTGAGTCATCCCGTAGAAGATGGCATGATCACTTACAAAGGATTGCCTGCCCCAATCATTTGCGATTTTCTCAGCCGAGAAGCTTCTCAGGAACATTATGCTCAAGGAACCACTTTTCATATTGGAAAGATCGAGATGGTTGCCAACACAGGGACCTATATTGATTC
The DNA here is from genome assembly GCA_028282505.1 of SAR324 cluster bacterium. Lineage (GTDB taxonomy): Bacteria > SAR324 > SAR324 > SAR324 > NAC60-12. Next base: position 851 of record JANQHV010000351.1, read on the forward strand.
TCCCTTTCATCGTTATGCTGATGGTAAAGATTTATCGGAATTGGCACTGGAATCCATTGCGGATTTAGAAGGTCTTGTGTTTCGAGTGAATCCAAAACAGCGAGCCATTGGCCTGGAGATTTTTTCTGGTACAAATGTCCACGGAAAAGCTGTATTGGTTCACACCGGTTGGGCAAAACATTGGGGATCGGAACAATATTTTGAAAACCATCCCTTTTTGACGGCTGAGGCCGCAGAGTGGCTGAAAACTTCTGGTGCGGCTCTGGTGGGTATCGACTCGCTGAATATTGATGATACCTCAGATGGGCAGCGTCCGGTTCATTCAATTCTCCTGAAAGCAGAGATCCCTATTGTTGAACACATGTGCCACCTGGAAAAATTACCAGATTCTTCCTTTAAGTTTCATGCGGTGCCCGTGAAAGTCAAAAAATTTGGTACCTTCCCAGTTCGTGCGTATGCTATTGTTGGTTGAAAAAGATGACTATTGCAATTCAGAGGGCATCCATTCAACATTTGGAATTGATATTACCACTTGTTCGGGCCTACCACGAATTCGAAGAAGTGGATACGACCGAATCAGCACGTGAATCTTCCATTCGGCAACTCCTTTCCAACCATAGTCTGGGAGGAATTTGGCTCATCTACAGTGATAAAACACTGGCCGGTTATATCGCCCTGTGTCAAGGATACAGCATTGAATTTGGTGGATATGATGCATTTATTGATGAATTTTATATCCAAACCGAGTTCCGTGGGCGAGGATTGGGAAAGCAAACGCTGGAGTTTGTCAAAACAGAGGCAAAAAAGATCGGCATTCGAGCACTCCATTTGGAGGTCGCCCATACCAATACAAACGCACAGCGGCTCTATTCTCAAGCTCAGTTCAAACCACGCGAAAAGTACATGCTCATGTCTGTCACATTGTAAAAAATAAACCTGTCCCCTTTTTCTCCAAAACCGATCAATTGGACGCCATCTTATTGGCTCGCTTTGGACAAGAGCGACAACCGCAGATGTGGCAACCCACTCCTCTCATTTATCGACAATTACAGAGTTTATTGGCTCGTCTCGAATCCTTCGATCATTTGTTGCGACAGGAAGAGAACCGTCTCGAATCCCTGGAAGAAAGCCACCTGCTGGATGCTTTCGTCAAGGAGTCCTTGCAACAAACCATTACACTCTTAAAGAACCAAAAATTGGAAATGGAAAAAAGGGTTCAGGCTCACATTCAAGCACAA
>JANQHV010000430.1 GCA_028282505.1 SAR324 cluster bacterium
ATTTGTGTATGCTTGATACGAATTTTATCTTTATAATTAAAATACAACAAATAAACTTGCTAACTTTTGTATATCATAATGTAAATAGCATCAAGTCTAGAAAATTCTCTCTTAGAAAAATAAAAAATTTTGTCTGAAATTTGGTCATGATTGTGTTTTCACCTACTATAGTAATGTTGGTTTGCATGCCAGCTTTTTTGCTGCCTTGTCAGGCGACATTACCATAAGGATTTGGAGGAAAACACAAGTCCACTATTCAATGGATGCTAATGCTTGTTGTTCAGTATCATAGATCGGAATAATCAAGTGCAGGCGAGCCGATTTCAGGTCTGTCATGATCAATTCGCTGGGTTCACAGATTAAAAAGTGTTTTTGCTTTTCTTTCGTTTTTTTAATCCAGAATATTACCATTCCTAATCCAGATGAATCAATTCTAGTCGTTTGATCCAAGTTGAATATAAACGTTTTTATGGCACTATTGTCCAGTAATTCCTCGGCATATCCTTTCAGTTGTCCTGCTTGATTGCCAATAAAATCACCCCGGATATCCACAATGCAGACATGGCCATCTATGCGATGTGAAAAAAACACAATCCTCCTACTCTGTAAAACTTTTTAAGGCTTCCTGTTTTGTCTCATAGATCGGTATCAGTTGATCCAGGCAAGTAATCTTAAACGCTTCAAGCACTTCTTTTGTCAGTGCACAAAGTCCAAATTTCATCTGGGCTTGCTGGAACTTTTTAAAAAGGTTGACAGTCACTCCGATGCCAAATGAGTCCAAAAACATGATTTTTTCCAAATTTACAACAACCGCTTTTAAGTTTTCATGCTCTAACAGCTCAAGTACCCCTGCTTCAAAAGAAATTACTGCGTCCCCAAGCAACTCCCCCTCTACTGTTATAATGGCAATTTGATCTTTAATCTGGTGTGATAATTTCATGCTTTTCCTTTAATTTATGTCGTATTGGATTCTCCTGTCTTTATTATGCAACTCCATCCAGGATTTCTTCAGCATCTTCCATTGTACAAACAACGTCCGCCGTGTAAATTTCAGCAGATTTTTTCTCAAACAGATCTGCCATCATTCCACCAGATTTTGAGAGTGGGACAACCCTCACGACCTTTCCAACCCCACAATTCTTGACAAACTTCATAACCGAAGGCAACAATTCTTGTGCTTCTTTAGATAAAATATCTCGGTCTGGTAAACTGGTAACCAATCCAAAGCCAGGTTTTAGCTCTATTGCCAGCAAGGACAGCTTATCCAAAAATGGTCTATAATCCTCTGATACGATCTGATCGTTTAAAGAAATATACATGCGATTCTTTTCCTTATTGATTCGGATGCTATATTTCTCTTGCATAATTTTCTTAATAAAAATAGTTCAAAAATAACGACCAATGGTTCACTCTTTTATCATGACTTTATTCAAAAATACAACCACACCCCATTTCTTTTTCGGATATAGATACTCAAAAGTGAAACTGAAATATCTGACCAGATCAAAACTTTTCAAGTGTTTTAACAGCATCGACCAATTCTCGTACTGTAGCAAAGGTGAGGACGTTCTCCATATTCTGCCATTGCAACTGAAGACCTTCGCTACTAAAGCCGATTTGTCCTACCACTTGGTTGTTAGCATTCCGCAACAGTAAGGAGTAACCCGGCTGTTCTTGATCCAGAACCACTACAGAAACTTCATACTGCAACAATTCATTTTCCAGTGTTTCTACTGTTTCTAACATCTCTTGATAGTATTCTGCAATGGCATCTAACAATTTTTGCAATTCTTTCAAAGAATCGTACCGGATTAAATCTTCTGCAGACGCTAAATAGGCAGCACTCTCATCTGCGAATAAAACAACAGGCTGTTTGAGTTCTGTCATCATTTTTTTCAATGCTTTTTTGGGAATTTTTTCTGCTTCTATCATTTTTTTCAGATTGTCATCAATGGCGTATACCGCCATATCCATCTTGTTTGTTTGTAGCATCTGGAGAAGCTGGCCTTCTGTGTTCTTTGCTCCACTTTCTGGATCAATCCTGGACGGGACAAACTGTTTTGAAAACACACCAGAAAGCTTAGCATCGGATGTTGATTCTGATTCAATTCCATTGGGAGTGGAAGGAGGTTGAGAAAGTTGACTCAATACGCCAAGAATTAATACAATCAAGAACGCCAACAACAATAAAAGTTTTTTATTAGTTTTTTTAGTCGGCTTTTTTCTATATTTTAAATTGCTCTCCCTGGATATTCCTGAGGATGGGGCGATCGTTTGAGAAGGTTTGGCAATATTTTTCACTAAAATGGGTTCAACCCCATAGAATGGTTGGAGTTGTTGGGCCAGTTGTTCATTTCGTTTTTGAGCCAATTGGATCTTCTCTAAAAGTTCAAAACTTTCCATGTTTTCTGCCAGCTCTTGCACCTCTTTAATCAACAATTGGAATATAGGATAGTCTGGCATATGGCTTTGGTCCAAAAAAGAGACTTTCTTCTTTTTTCGAAATTGTAATTCGGTCACCAATGCTTTGAAACTCAATTGGGCAACAGCCCATCCAGTACGATTAAAAAAAGGTGGCTCTTTGATGTCCTTTTGATCATTTGCTTCATCAGAATCAGGTTTTTGAAATTCTTTCCATTGCTGTTGATACCATTGCCAATAAGTCCCCATTTCACGATAAACTACTTTGAGTTGATCAAATAAAGGGGTTAATAATTTTACAAAGTCGGTTTCTTCTGATTGTGTCTGTGCTAAATATTTTTGCACACGTTTCAACTGAGTCAGAGTATTTTGCAGTTGTGCTGGTATCTGTTGCCACTCTTCTCCTTTTAAAGGATGATGAGTATCTTCCAGAATAGGAGCAATCAATAATTTCAGGGTCATCACCTCTACAAATATTTCGTTCAGATCCAATACTTCCGTATTTTCAGAAAACAGATCAACTTTTTGTTGCAATATTTGCCAGGCATCCTGAAGTCCAGACGTTTTGGCCTCAGCTATGAGTAATTCTAAAAATATATCAAACCCCTCGCCATTCAAGGCTTGTATTTGGCTAATATTCATATTTTTGCCTTAACAAGAAAAGTAGGAATAATATACAATATGGACAGTAATATCACGTTTTGCAAGGTATAGAAATTTGATTTGAAAGAAAATTTTTCAATGTATTTGGTTTAAACCGTTACAAAAGAGACTTGTGCTTTTACTACTTAGCTGGTTATAACTGATGTAGTTCAACTTTCATCTCTTTCAACAAATTTTTATGGCCGCTCCTAATTCTGCCAAGAAAAGTCCCGCAAAAGCACCTGCTGCTGGTCCAAAGAAAGGTGCCGCAAAAGGCAAATCGTCTGGGAAAAAAGATAAAAAAGATTTACCCTGTTTTGAGTTTAGCTTCGAAGCCCGGTCCAAACCGATTGTTGAGAAAACGTTGGAATTGGAAGCAAAACGACAAAAAGCCTTTTTCGGAAAAAAAACAAAAGTTGGGATCTCTGACATGGAAGTGTTGTTGGATAAAAAAACTCCTTCCAGTGAATTGTCTACTAATTTACACACATGTATCACTTTTTATAAAAAAAATGATAAAGACGGAGGTCAGTTTTTTGAAACATTGGGCCGTTTAATGCTGGAGGCTGCTTCAAAAGAACACATCAACTTTACTTACCAGAGATACCTGCTCTATCAGGCACTTGACCTGTTTTCCATGTCCATTCAGCAATCGGATAAACGGATCAGCTCTTCAGCACAAAGCATGATCATGTCTGTTTTTAAAATTTTATCGCCAATCAATGCTTCAGCATTTTACGTTGAAAAAGAGATTCAAGCCACGGTGAATACTATGGTCAATCAGAAAAAAGATCTCAATGATTTGGAGGGGCGAGACAAAATTATAAAATTGTGCATGAAGGGAAAGCGATATTATGAAGCACTCTATCAACTGGTTGAATATGAAAAACTAATGCAATTGAAAAGCCGATCCATGTACATGATGAAATCTGGAGAAATCCACTTTCGACAAGCCACGGTTTTTCAGCATATCATTGATTTTTATCTTGGAGTGGCCACAGGGCAGGCTCAGAAAGAACAAGTAGAAGACATGGGCAAACTGCGCTCTTTCATTTATCGTTTCAACATGGACAATAGCAAATTTAAACTGATCCCACTGACTGGAGATGGTCCATTAGCCATTAATAAAACATTGGGGGGCCTAATTACCGTAGCGAACACTTACTATTCAAATGCAGGCAATAATACCCGGTTTGCTCATCGGCACAAGGCTTACTTATGCATGGCACACAACAATGTGATCACGGATAAAATCAAAGCCGCCATCAATAACCTGCTCAAAGGCATGGAAACTCTGTCAAAATCCAACTTGAAGGCACTGGATAAAGGAAATGAAAGAATAAAATTCCTGGAGCAAATTATTAAAATATACAACGACCAGGGGGCTCCACGTAAAGCCGAAGAGTATACAGGACAACTACAATCGTTGAGAGAAAACGTTCGTCAGATGGAAACTAAAAAACGAGCAGAAGAAGCAAAAAGAAAAGAATTGATGGGAGGTTGATAAATCATAATTTTTTCTTAGTTCCTTTTTCAGCTTGTTCTTGCAGATTCTTTTTCCGTTGTTCTTCTTCTTCCCATTCCAGCTTATCCGATTCCAGCTTATTCTCTTCCTTAACAATAAAGGATTTCAATTTTTCCTTTTTAGGCCCTGCCGCTAATTTGGGAACAGCTTCTCGCATCAATACAATGATATCTTCCTTGTTTTTGAACATTTGTGGGGAATTCCTTTCTTTCCCCAGGATCAGCAAAGAATCTTGCAGTCGATCTGCCGCTTCGACGGCTTTTCCCATTTCTGCGTACGTTTTGCCAAGAGTCACCAGGATGTCGGAACGCTTTTTCAGGTTTTTATTTTTTGGAAAGAGTTTGAGGGCTATTTCATAATGCTCCACCGCAAATTGTTTCAGGTCTTTATAGACTTGTGACACCGTCAATTTATTGACAGGGCCATTGATTTCACTAATCTTGTGTCGAGAAGGTGTTGTGATATCGGCATCACGGTTATTGCGAAAGATGAAATTCTGGAGAATCTGTCCATTTTTGAATTCTCCTTTGAAATTGTAAACGTCCTTATACATCTCTGCAATATTGAGATGAATCACACAAATTTTTTCTTTATCTCCTGGGGTTTGAGGTTTTTTAGCTTCGAAATATTCTAGCATTTTCTCATATTGAAACAGAACATCGGCATAGCACTTTTGTTTGAGATACAAATTTGCCAGTCTATTGCGTACATTGATTGTGGGCAAACCTTCTTTGATGGCACGCTGCAACCCCAGGGTCTGATTGAAGATTTGTTTTTCACGATTCATGTGGGGGACAAAAGCACCAGGCATTTTAGCCATGATCTGGAGAATCATGAAAGTAGGCAGGTTATCTGTTTTAGAGGGTGAATACTGCACAACCATCCGTAAACAATCAATGGCTTTGAACATGAGTACCACTTGTGAGCCTGTTGTTTGATCCACATCCCGTGTACGTTGCACCAGCATTTGGGCGATGCATTTTAAGGTTCCACAGACTTCCCGCACACCTCTTTTTAAATAGTGGCGCAAATGCTGGTCCAGGGCACCTTCACTGATTGCATTCTTTTTAATCATGGCTTCCAGATGATCCAGGGTGACTTTCAAGCTGCCGTACATCGCCATCCCGATCATCTTGCCCATGATGCCTCGTTCTTTTTCTTCTCTTCTGAAATCCATGCTCCCAAGAAACACACGATCTTCTTCCTTAAATTTTTCAGGAATATCCAATGAATCTTGAACGACATTTTTTTTACCACCTTTTTTAGAAGGTGCTGAAGCCTTCTTATTATCAGGTGCCGGAGCTTTCTTTTTTGCTGCTTCTGCCACTTGCTTTTACCTGGAAAGTGAATAACATTTACAAATTTCTGAACCCAATCTTATAATAATCCAGCAAAATATGCACCATTATCTTGATATGTTTTCTGTGAAAATGCATTCTGATGCGTTTTTTTGGAGAATATCACTGGATTATTAATATTTCAGCTTTCTTTTGTATGTTAATGCAGTTTATTCTGGCATAGGAAAAGAATTTTTGTCGATTTGTTGTATTGTAACTATTTTTTTAGGGGATTTCCAAAAACGAATTTATCCAGATTGTGCTGGATTGTTTTAGAGAGTTCGAGTAGTCCGTCGATACGGCATCATAGAGGTCACATAGTGGGCTATGTCACCGGAGCGATAACGTCGAAGATCTGAAAAGAGATGGGGCCGCTACGCCGTGCGGGCCTCCCGCAAACAAGATAGGTAAATTTTTTGTTGGAAAGCACCTTACTTCTTGCCAGCAGATATATATGAAAGATAAAATATTGATTGTCGATGATCAAGAAAATAACCGTTTGGTGATTGAAGATATACTACGTAAACTGAAGTGTGAAATTCGCAGTGCGGCATCAGGAGAAGAGGCATTACACATTCTGGAAAATTGGATACCCGATTTGATTTTGATGGACCAAATGATGCCAGGTCTCAGTGGTATTGAGACGACTGCAAAAATCAAAAGTCAGGATGCGTTCACTCATGTACCCATTGTGATGGTCACTGCAAAAAACGAATTGGAAACACTACAAGAAGCATTTGAAGCAGGAGCTGTTGATTATATCATCAAACCCGTTGAGAGAATCACTTTAACCGCCAGAGCAAAATCCGCACTCCGAACCAAGCATGCTTTTGATCAAATCAAAGCACTTACTGAAGATTTGCAAGCGCAAAAACGGGAACTCACCAAATTTACCCAGATGGTCAGTCATGATTTAAAGTCTCCTGTTGCCAGTGCCGCCAGTTTATTTGATTTTTTTTATTATCGGATGCAAGAGGAATATGCTGATATATTGAAAGATGAAGGAATACAGGATTTGCTCAATCGCATTCCCAATGCATTGAAAAAAATGCTCAACTTTGTTGATACGATGCTGGAATATGCAACGGCAGGTAAGGCGGTTGGAAAAATAGAAGAAGTTTCCATGAACGCGTTGATCGGAGAAGTTTTGGCTAACTTCGAACACCAAATCGCAGAAGGAATCGTCCTGATCAAAAAGACGGAAAATATGCCAAATGTGTCTTGTGATCCTATCAAAATCGAACAGGTTTGGCAGAATTTAATCAGCAATGCCATCAAACACCGGGGAGAATGTAACCCGATCAGCATCGAATTAGGATGGGAAGCCCAACAAGACAATTATCAATTTTGGATTCAAGACAATGGGCCAGGGATTGCTCCAGAAAATCGAGAGAGGGTATTTGAAGCTTTTTTGCGTTTAACAGAAGTAGAAGGGAGCGGAATTGGACTGGCCACAGTTCAGCAGATTATCAAGGCCCACGGAGGTCAAATTTATGTAGACCCTGATTTTAATGACGGTGCCAAATTTGTTTTCTCTTTACCGCAAAAATAGAAAGGAGTCCATCGTTCAAGAGCAAAGAGCAATGGCTTCAATCTCTATTTCTGTATTTTTTGGTAAACAACTCACTTCTACACAAGATCTCGCAGGTTTGGCTTCACCGAAATATTCTGCGTAAATCGAGTTGAATGCAGTAAACTTTTGCATATCTTGTAGGAAGATTGTGACTTTGACAACTTGTTCGATAGAGGAATTTCCTGCTTGCAAAACAGCGTTGATGTTATCTAGAACAAGCCGACATTGTTCTTCAAAAGAACCAGTATGTAAATTTCCAGAAACGGGATCAATGGGGATTTGCCCGGATAGAAAAAGAAAACCATTGGCTTTGATGGCCTGGGAATATGGACCAATCGGCTCAGGAGCTTTATCGGTTGTTACAATTACTTTTTGCATTATTACCTTTACTAACTTCCATTAATTTTAAAAAATAACATGTCTTCCCAATTACACACATTAATAACAGCAGAAGAAATACAAAACAAAGTACAAGAACTGGCAGCAGAAATATCTGCAGATTATGCGCAAACCCCATTGCATTTGGTTGGGGTTTTGAAGGGTTCTTTTATTTTCTTAGCCGATCTGGCACGTGCCTTAAGCATTCCCTGCTCCATTTATTTTGTACATGCCTCCAGTTATGGAGATCGACAATCATCCTCTGGAATCGTTAAAATCCAGCACTCTCTGAATATGTCCAATAAACATGTTCTGGTCATAGAAGATATTTTGGACACGGGTTTAACACTGAGCACAATCATGGAAGAATTGAACAAACAACAACCCGCTTCACTCAAAGTATGTGCCTTTCTGAATAAACCAGAAAGGCGCAAAGCTGACATTGACGGAGATTATATTGGTTTTACCATTCCTAATGAGTTTGTTGTGGGATATGGTTTGGATTATGGGGAATTGTATCGCAATCTTCCCTATATTGCCAGATTAGAAAATGTAGAGGATTCATCATGATGGTTATTCGCCCGATAAAGCCAGAGGATCTGGATCAATTGAGACAGCTTGCGGTTGAAGCAGGAGTTGGCATGACAAGCCTTCCTGCGAACGACCAGATTCTGCAAGAAAAAATCGCATCCTCTCTGGATGCTTTTTCTGGTGATGAAAAATCTGCTGAAAATGCCTCATATCTGTTCATTTTAGAAGACACCAGTACCCAACAGATTGCGGGGACCAGTGGAATTATTGCTGCTGTGGGCAGTCACAAACCATTTTACTCCTACAAATTGAGCACGTTGGCTCATACTTCAGAAGCCTTGAAAATTCATAAAGAAGTGAAAGTATTGCATTTAGTGAATGACTATCAAGGGGTTTCTGAGATTTGCACATTGCTGGTCACTTCAAAATATCGCAAAGGTGGAAATGGCAAACTGCTTTCACGAAGTCGCTTTCTTTTCATGGCGGAATTTCCTGAACGTTTTGCCAGGACAGTCATTGCAGAAATGAGAGGAGTTCAAAACGAAGAAGGGCGCTCTCCATTTTGGCGAAATCTGGGAAGACATTTTTTTGATATGGATTTTTCCAAAGCCGATTATTTAACAGCTACCGGAAACAAACAATTCATTTCGGACCTCATGCCTCGACATCCCATTTATGTGCCGTTGCTTCCTCCAGAAGCACAAGAGGTGATTGGAGCTGTACATGGTGCCACCAAACCAGCTCTCAAATTACTCGAACAGGAAGGGTTTGAGTTTGGAGGATATGTGGATATTTTTGATGCAGGACCAACAATCGAGGCTCCTCGCAGTCAAATCCGTACCATACAGGAGAGTGTTAAGAAGAGAGTAGGAAAAATTGTTCCAAAAATCACATCAGAGACCTTTATGATCAGCAATACACATTTAAATTTTTATGTTTGCCTTGGACCGCTTGTAGAACGAAAAGACTCTGTCAAGATTACAAAAGAAGTTGCTTCTGCGCTTCAACTTCAGGTTGGAGATTATATACGCTTCATCCCTTTCTTCAACAGACAAAAGGAATAAGGGAAAGTATTCTTTCCCTTTTCCATGATCTCAGTAACGGGGCATATCCGAGTCGATTTCCTCTGCCCAACGATCAATCCCTCCAGTCAGGCTTTTCAGTTTTGTAAAACCTTCTTCGTGGAGTTGCTTCAAAGCTTTCATCGAGCGTGTTCCCTTATAACAATACAAGTAGATTTCCTCATCACGGTTGAGTGAGGAGATGTGCTCATCAAATTCACTCAAAGGCATCAACTGGGCATTTTCTATATAGCAAATGTCCCATTCACTTTGTTCACGCACGTCAACCAGTGCGATTTCTTTACCAGCATTTAATATGTTTGCCAGTTCTTCTGGTTCAATGCTATATGATTCCTCGTCAAAATCATCATCTTCTTTTTCTGCACTGGGCATCGGTATCTCGCAAAATGCCTTATAATCGATCAACTCTGTGATGGTTGGTTGGATTCCACATAGGTCACAATTGGGATCTCTTTCCAATTTCACATTCTTGAAATTCATTTTCATAGCATCGAACAAGATGAGGCGACCCACCAGATTTTTCCCTTTTTCCAAAATCAATTTCAATGCTTCTGTCGCTTGAATCAAGCCCACTATTCCTGGGAGCACGCCCAGGACTCCTGCTTCCGCTCAACTGGGAACCAGATTGGCAGGTGGTGGATTGGAATAGAGACAACGATAACACGGTCCTTCATGGCTTGGATGAAATACTGTGATTTGCCCTTCAAAACGAAAAATGGAACCATAAACTAAGGGGGTTTTTGTAAAATAAGCCGCATCATTGACAAGATACCGTGTTTCAAAATTATCCGATCCATCCACAATCACATCATACTGCTCAAACAGCGGGAGAATATTATCACGAGTCAGGCGTGTATTATGAACTTCAACTTCAACATTGGGATTGCCTGCTAAAATGGTCTCTTTGATTGACTCCACTTTTGGTCTCCCAATATCTGCCACACTATGGGCAATTTGGCGTTGCAAATTAGAATTATCGACGACATCAAAATCGACAATACCTAATTTTCCAATCCCAGCAGCTCCCAAATACATGCCCAATGGGGAGCCTAAACCTCCCGCACCAATCAGAAGCATACTTGCTTCTTTGAATTTGAGTTGCCCCTCCATCCCAATTTCAGGTAATGTCAGATGGCGGGTATAACGATTAATTTCTTCATTTGTCAGTGCCATTGTTCTCACTCTCAGACAAAATTTTATAAATATTTGTTTTTACAATACTTCGTACAATTTCGGGACGCAGATCAACGCAGATTGGATGGATCATGGCCATCTGAGTCCAATAAAATTGTTAAACTCTTGTTTTAGAAAATAGTACTATATTAGTCCTAATTGAACTAAAATACTGGAAGAAACGAGATATGTCAATATCTCCTCCACTTTAGAGCACACTTCCAAGCAGAAGAACCTACCCATGATAGAGTTTGACCAGCCCAACTGCCAAACCTAAAAAAATGAAATTGGTCAACCAGGCTGCCAAAAATGGAGAAATGGCACCAGCACTACCCACAGCAAGAAAAATTTGATTAGTGATCCAAAACAAAACGCCAAACAAAAAACTCAGTGCCATGCCTTCTGCGGCTTTTCCCTGCCTGGAATGTGACAATGAAAGTGCTAGTCCAATCAATACCATAATCAGGAGTGCAAAGGGTGCTGCAATCTTTTGATGAAATTCGACCCAGTGCTGTGTCGCATCATGTCCGGCTTGCTGTCGCCGCTTGCTCAACTGATATAACGACCATAAAGGATAGTGATGTGGGTTGATAGGGGGATCAAAAGAAATCAAGGGAAAATCCTGTAGTTTGGTCACTACATCGGTTTTTTCTTCAAATACAATTTTCTCTGGATGAAAACGACGTTGGCTCACATTGCCAAAATACCACGAATCCTTTTGTTGCTCTCCTGTTTCTATGACGGTTCGTTGCAACAGGCGGTAGGGAGACAGTGTCCAATTGAAAATGGTAATTTCTTTTATCAATGGTGGAAGCGAGCGCGATCCCAAATAATAAATGTTTTCATTATCAACTTCCCACAGAGCCGACAAAGTCTCTGTGGTTTTTCCTGGAGACCATAGTTCTTGCAGCCAGGTATAAAAATAATTCTGATTCACATAACTAAATCCTGCAATCAAGAGAGCTACCCCAAGGATGGGGTGGGCTAATTGGAAAAAACTCATTCCTGCTGTACGCATTGCCACAATTTCTGAGGTCCGGTTTAACGAGCTAAAGGTAGCAATTGTCGCCAACAACACGGTCATTGGAAGTATCAACTCCAGTAATACTGGCAATAATAAAGTAATTTCTTTTAAGAACTGTAGGAACTGCTCAATACCAGAGAAGACATTTCCCAAGCGACTGAACAAATTTCCAATAATAATAATAGTTACGAAAGCAGCCAGCAGTAATGTGAAGTATTTGATAAATTCCTGGGCAATATATTTTGAAATGATCTTCATGGCCAATTGAGTAACTCACGTTAAGTGTACGAATTTTAATTAAAGATAGTTAGTTTTGATCAGAAGCTTCCTTATTTCCTCGCAAGGTATAAAGGCAGTAGGTCGTATCAACGTACCTTTACTAGCATACCGTCCCCAGGTAAAAAACGAAATTATTTTGTTGCTCAACAAAGAACAATATTTCTAAACATTGTAGTGATCTCAACTACTTCTGTCATACTGACCACCGACTTTTACCTTCTGCCTGTTATGTAGATACGAAGAACGTAGTTGAAAGGACATACCTATTGCAACGACTGTTCACGTAACATCAATTGTCAAAATGGAGTATGCCTTGCATGGAATCATGAATAGTTCTGTACAGGATTTGTGATTTTCAAGGATCGTGCTTGATATGATGTTTCGCATCGGTTATAGTTGCAAATATTCCTGCTTTAACAAGAGAAATCATGCTTGATTTTTCTTTTGATCCAAATTTTGGAAGGGTTTCCTTATGCCACATTCTGTTCTTGTGCTTGAAGAAAGTGCTCTGATACAAGAATTGATTGCTTCCGCTTTAGAAGACAGCAGTCTTAGCATCCATCAGGAAAAACAGCCTGAACAATTTTTTGAAACAGCTAGACAACTTGTTCCAGATCTCATTTTTATCAGTAATTCTGATCACAAACAAGAGTATGCGCTATGCAGAAAGCTGAGAGGTGATGCTGCTCTAGAAAAGATTCCATTGGTCATATTGGCAAATTCCCGTGATAAACTGGATAAAGAGATATTATCTCAATTGAAAATTGACAGTCATCTTAGAAAACCCTTTGAAGCGGCCACACTTCAGGAGCAGGTTAGACAATTCATCCCTTCCGCTTTCCTTGTACCTGCTGCCTTAGCGTACCAGGAAGCTCAATCTTCTAGTCCACAGCAACGTCCACTTTCTGAAGAAATATCTGTTTTTGATGAAGAAATGATCGACCTTATCAAAGAGCAATCTCATGATCCTGTTATAAAGGACCTTGATGTACCCGAAGTTGATTTCTCTGAGGAAGTCGGAGACCGTGAAATGATAGAGGAAGAACCTGCTGCAGAAGAGACAACCATGATGGAGGCCATTGTGGAGGCAGATTCCTCTCTGATGGAGGATGCTTTGTCAATATCTGAGGTTCCGGAAGACCTTGAGTCGATTGACACTTCTGAATTCGAAGAAATAGACTTAGACAGTTCTGATGAGTTGTTAGGAGATACAAACTTAGAGGAGGAAGAAGTGGCAGAACTAGAGCTAGAAAATCAAGAATTGGAAGATTTATCTTCTCAAGAAACTGATCTAGAGCTGGAAGAGGAAGAAGGGTTGGCCCTGGATGAAGAAGATGCAGAAGTTCTGGAGATAGGAGAAGATGAAGAAGATGCAGAAGTTCTGGAGATAGGAGAAGAGGAGGAAGGATTGGCTCTGGATGAGGAAGATGCAGAAGCTCTGGAGATAGGAGAAGAAGAGTCAGAAGATTTTGTTGTTGAATTGGAAGAAGAAATTCTCGATGAAAACGTGGAGATGGATTTAGAAGAAGGATTAGAACTTGAAGAAGAAATCCTTGAAGAGGGCATGGAAGAAGAAATTCTCGATGAAAATGTAGAGATGGACTTAGAAGAAGGATTAGAACTTGAAGAAGAGATCCTTGAAGAGGGCATGGAAGAAGAAACCTTTGAAGAGAGCATGGAGGAAGAAATCCTCGATGAGAAGATAGAAATGGATCTAGAAGAAGGGCTTGAACTCGAAGTAGAAGAAGTTACTACTTTAGAAGAAGAGGAAACGGGGCTTGACCTGGCAGAGGAGCCTGGTATGGAATCTATTCCAGAGGAAACAAAAGCACCGGAAGAAGAGGATACCTTGAGTCAATTGAAAAATTCTGGTTTAGAAGACCAAATGGTTCAAGAGCAAGCAGCCTCTTTTGATGGTATAGATGAACCTGTGGATGAGTTTATGGAGACCTCTGATTTGGAAATTGAAGATAGTGACGATTTTCTTTTAGAAGAGGAAGAAGAACCCATTACGATAGAAGATGAAGAGGAGCTAGTTGCTGAAGCAGACGGTATCGAGGAAAGAGAAGATTTAGATCCAATCGAATTGGAAGAGATTGCATCAGATGAGTTAGAATTTGGTACATTACCAGATGATCAAATTGATGCCGATTCCATAAAAATTACCTTGATGGAAGATGATCAGGACGTGGATGATGTCACAGAAGAGTTTCAGGGAGAGGCTGTCTCGGAAAGTCAGGATATCCATGAGTTAGATACGACTCTCATTGAAGATAATAGTGTGGCTCAATTAGCCGACACCAGCTTGTTGGATAATACTTTGATTACAGATGAAAAATCAGATTCAGAAGTTGCTCTGGATTCCGATGATACCTCAGAAGAATTAGATGTGATGCTTGAGGATGAAGACGAAAGCGATATGTTGGAGGATTCTTTAGAATTAGCAGATGATGAAGCTGTCGAAATAGATGAAAACGAACCTTCTCCACAAGAATTACGTCAAGGGTTAGTCGATATTCAATTAGATCTGAACGATTTTGAAGAAGAATTGAGTGTTGACGATTATGACGATACAAATGAACAGCGATTGCGTGATGGAATTGTGGATATTCAGTTGGATCTCAATGATTTCGAGCCTGAATTACCAGATGTGATATCTGGGGATGAGGTGGAATCAATTGAAGAAGGCTCTGTCGTTATCCATGGAGCAACAGTAAAAATGATGGAGTTAGATATTCAGATATTGGGCATCACTTCGGAAGAACAAAATATCAATCTTGATCACGAACAAGATCATTTTATCCTGTCGGATATAGAAAGCTCAGGGGCAGAAGAAGACTTTTCCATGGAGAAAGAAGAACTATCACAGGTTGAAGAAGAACTGTCATTGGATGATTCTGTAGACCTGGAAATGGATATGGAGATAGCAGATGAAGAAGAATTAGCACTCGAAGCGGAAACCCTGGAAATGGATACAGGATTAGAAGACGAAGACTTGGCTCTTGAAGAGGATATCGAGGAAGAGGCTCTGGAAACGGATTTAGAAATAGCAGATGAGGAAGGCTTAGCGCTGGAGGAAGAAACTCTGGAAATGGATGCAGGGTTAGAAGATGAAAACTTGGCTCTTGAAGAGGATATCGAGGAAGAAGCTCTGGAAACGGATTTAGAAATGGCAGATGAAGAGGACTTGGCCCTCGAGGAAGAAACTCTGGAAATGGATGCAGGTTTAGAAGATGAAGACTTGGCTCTTGAAGAGGATATCGAGGAAGAAGCTCTAGAAGTGGATGCAGGGCTTGAAGAAGATATCGAAGAAGAGTCGTTGGAAATGGGTATAGAGATAGCAGATGAGGAAGACTTGGTGCTTGAGGAAGATAGTCTGGAAATGGATGTAGAGATAGCAGATGA
>JANQHV010000273.1 GCA_028282505.1 SAR324 cluster bacterium
AATCCCAGCAGGGAAAAGGTCACCCCACCGGCAACCAAAAACCAGCAAAGCAGTGCCCAGTGTTGGACTGGCAGTAATTCTCCATATTGGATCAGATAAAAGATTTCGCCGATACAGGCCACTGCAATGCCTACAATGAAACCCCGGATGGTGCCAGCAAAGGCATACGCCCAGACAATCTGGGTGGAGGTGAGGGGCACCACCTTCAAATCCTGTAAATCCCCATGAAACTTCGAGATGATGATGGAACTGGAAGCATTCTGAAAGGCATTGTTTAATAAAGCCAGGGCCACCAGTCCAGGAATGATGAATTGCAAGTAATTGACACCATTTTGATCTGCAATTTTATCGGCCAGGTTGATGCCAAAAATCAGCAAATAGAGCGACACGTTGATCAAGGGGCTGACCAGGGTTTGTCCGGCAACTCGAATGAAGCGCATGCACTCTTTTTGGAACAGTGTCGTGAAACCAACAAATGAATTAGTGGTTGAATTTTCCATAGTGTACCTTTCGTTCAGGTTAAAGAGTTCACTATTAAAATAGTATCCTCTGTGCCTCTGCGTCTCTGTGGCTAATTGTGCTGCTTGAGTAAGGAAACAAAGGCATCTTCCAGGCGTCCTTCGGTGATCGAGATATCCTGAATCCATTCCACGGGAATGGCGAGCTTTTTGATCAATTCTCCCACAGTTTCCTGGTGGGCAATGCTGGCTGTGACGACGTTGTTGTCCACCTGTACCTCTGGAGGAACCGTTTGGCTATCCCAGGAATGCATCAGGGTGAGAATCACCTGCCGATGTGTCAAGTCCTGGATCAGTTTTTTCGTTTGATCAAGGGCAATCAATTCGCCTTTATTGAGCACCCCAATGCGGTCACACAACTCTTCAGCCTCTTCCAGGTAATGGGTGGTCAACAGAATCGTCATGCCTTCTTTGTGCAATTCACGCACAAATTTCCACAAACCATGACGCAATTCCACATCCACACCCGCTGTGGGTTCATCGAGCAGCAGCAGGGGCGGTGAATGCACCAGAGCTTTGGCAATCAAGAAGCGGCGTTTCATGCCTCCGCTCAACTGAGCGACCAGCTTGTCCCGGTGTTCTTCCAGAGCCAGTTTGTCCAGCAAATAATCAATTCTTTTCTGGTTGTTGCGCAAGCCGTAGTAGCCCGAATGGTAGTTGAGTACCTGATTGACCGTAAAAAAGCCATGAGAAACAATTTCCTGGGGAACCACACCCACTTTTGTTCTGGCTCGCAGGCTGTCTCGTAAAATGTCATGCCCAAAGATGGCTGCTGTGCCTGAGGTGGGCACCAGTAAAGAAGTCAGAATGGAAATCAGGGTGGTTTTTCCGGCTCCATTGGGACCCAACAATCCAAAGATTTCACCGGGCTTTAACTCAAAACGCAAGTGTTTGAGCACTTCGGTTTGATCAAAAGATTTGTTGATGTCATCAATCAAAAGTGGGCTTTCCACAAGTGTCTCCTGGTGGTTGATTAAAAGTTATCATTGTATCTGATCTTTCTTGCGTTGCAAGACAGCTTTCATCCGCCTGGAGAAGAGCAGCGTTTGCAGATGAAGTGGGCATCCGAATTTTGTTTACCTGTCACCATTTCATAAATTTGTTGATATGCCGGAGAAGCAAAATATTCCAGCAGCGACATATCATGCAGATTGGGCAGGGGTACTTCTCCATGATAATCCATACAACACAGACGAATTTGACCATCCCACATGATGTGAATCCATAAATCAATACGAGGACAGTAAAAGCGATTTTGGGGGCCAATCTTTCTCATGATGGACATGTTCAATTGATTCGCTCCTCGGTCGCTGCGGGTTAAAGTTGCCGCACGGTCATGGTAGGTATAGGCATCGATTTGGATGTTGTCCTCAGCAATACCATGGTGCTCAAGGATTTGCTGCCAGTAGTTCCGGTATTGCTGGGAAGTGAAGAAAACGTGTTTTCCGTCCCTGCGTGTCCCAAAACCTCGAAGACGAATCCGTAGGCGTCCTTTTGCCTTTTTCAGCAGTTCGATCAGATTGTGCAGAGCATGCTGATAATCCAGTTTCATGATGTGCTCAAATGTGTCTTGATTGATACCGTGATGGCTGATCCACAGTTGGTGCTTGTGATGGGGGGCTGAGAAAATTTTGATCAGTTGATCCACTACTTTGGTCGTCAAAACGGTGCCATTGGTGCTCAATTCGAGGCAAGTATTGGGGAAATGGGTATAGATTTCCTCTATTTTGTCAAAAATGCTGGGATCGAGCAGAGGTTCCTGCATGAGGTATGGTAAGAATTTACCCTGATTGATCCCCTGGGCAAAAGGAGCCAGGTCGTGAAGGGTTTTTTGCCACAAGGTATCAGACATTCGGCCTGGATGTTCAGCATGCCAGCTTTCTGCATATGGACAGAAAATACAATCAGCATTGCATCGGGAGTGAGTTTGAACCTGTATATACCTAATCATAGGAACAGGGAGAGATTTTTCTCTCGCAACAACTGGAGTGGATTTTGTAGAAGGAGGGTGGGCTCTGGAAAACCATTCAGAGTCGTGAAACATCTGGAGTCGCAATGCAAATTCTTCATCGGACTCCAGAAATGGCTTTTTAGGATGCTTAGACACGTTTGTAATGAGGATGATCTGCTTGAATCAATCGTGTATCGATTTTGAAATAAGATCGCAGCGGGTGCTGATTAGCTCTGAATTGCCTTTCAGACCAATCTTTGTAACTTCCTATAAACTGGTTGAGCCATCTTTCGCTATCTTGCTGAGGCAACGCCCAATCACCCCCTCGCGTATCGATATACTTTTCGATATCATCCGTTAACTCTTCAAACTCTTTGTCGTTTAAAAGCGAACAATTGAGTGTCCAAAATTTGAATTCTTTCATACTTCCTCCCTAATTGATCAACGATATTGAGCAAGGTTACAAGGCATCAATGAAAACTCCATTTATCAAACAGAAACGCGATCAATCCTTGATTCAAATTTTGGCAAGTGTAGTACAGTTTGCTGACTTTGTCCAATGGTAATTCAAAATCTTTTGTGCTTTATTTTCTTTCAAACACCTGAATAGAAAAACCATCGACAACCACACTATTTTCTGTGGTTTTCTTCTTTGGCATTTGTTCTCGTGCCGTATCGAAAAGACAATGCCATGACCCTGTTTGCCCATCATCAGGAAAATGAAATTCGAGAGGAGCTTTGTAATAATTCAGCATGGCACAGATGGTTTTTTTCGGAAAATCAGGATGGGTTACTTTCCAGATTAAGGTACACACGTGATCCCCTAAATCTTCTTCTTTACCCAATGAATTGAACCAGCCATACTGGCTATGATCAGAAAATAAAAATGAAAAATTAGCTTGGCGAAAAGCAATCGCCTGTTGGACAAACTCAAACAGTTTTTGATTTTTCTTGAGTTGATTCCAGTCAATCCAGGTGATTTCATTATCCAGGCAGTAGGGGTTGTTATTTCCCTGCTGAGATCGTGCAAATTCATCTCCAGCAACCAGCATGGGAATGCCTCCAGATAGTTGCAATAACAGATGGAAGGTTCTCACCTTTTTGTAGCGAAGGGCCTGAATGATGGGACTTTGGGTTTTTCCTTCGACACCGCAGTTGAACGAGATGTTGTTGGAACTGCCATCTCGATTGTCTTCTCCATTCATTTTATTATGCTTTTCATTATAAGAGACCAGATCCCACATGGTCATCCCGTCATGTGCCGTGATGAAGTTGATGCTAAAGCGGCGTCCTTTTTGTGGAGATTGATACACATCAGGGTTGGCCAGTATGCTGTTTTTGACATGGATGACATGACCGGTATCACCACGCAATGCTTTGCGTATGTTGTCCCGGTAGCGATCATTCCATTCTGACCACTGGGCGTGGTAGGCTGTGTGCCCCAGTTGATACCCTCCCCCCGCATCCCAGGGCTCAGCAATCAGTTTGGCTCCCTGCAATTCAGAGTCATAGCGGATATCCCACAGGAGCGCCGGAAATAACTGGATGTTCCCGGCTAGATCTCGATCCAGAATGGTCGTTAAATCAAAACGGAACCCATCGACCCCCATTTCATTGTACCAATAGCGTAAACTGGAAAGGATGAAACGTTTGACGACAGGATGATTGCAATTGACCGTATTCCCACAGCCGGAATAGTTTGCCAGATGGCCATGACTCATGATGTAGTAAACATCTTCTCCCAGCCACTTGAAGTGATCAATGGGGCCACCAGAGTTCATTTCAGCAGTATGGTTGTAAACGACATCCAAGATGACTTCGAGACCTGCTTCATGGAACGCATCTACCATCTCCTTGAATTCTTCGACTGCATTTTGAGGATTAGCAGCAAAACATTGTTTGGGCGCAAAAAATAGAATGGTGGAATATCCCCAGTAGTTGAATAATCTTTCTTTGGTGTCCGGTGAAACATTATGATTCTCATTTTCATCAAAATCAAAAATGGGCAAAAGCTCTACTGCAGTAATGCCCAATCTTTTCAGATAGGGAATGGTCTCTATCAATCCCCGATAGGTTCCTGCATATTGATCATCAGGAAGGGCCGCTGTCGGGCTTTTGGTCATACCACGCAGATGGCATTCATAAATGATGCTGGTTTCCAACGGATGGTTGGGGCGCGGTGGACGTGATTTTTGAGAACGAGTAGGAAGCATAGAAAGACGGCTTTTTTTAGCAAGAATCGGACGGATGATGGGCAGGCGGCGGATTGGAGAGAATAAGTGGGTATCTCTTTCCTTCTTCTGCTTGGTGATACTAAAATTCTCCGGATCGATCTGGTAATAAAAAGAGGTTCCCCAGATTTCTCCTCCTGCGTATTCACGTGCATAAGGATCAAGAATCCAGCGACTTTCCTCTTCGCCTGTCTCAGGATTTTTTTTCCACACACGAAGCAAATAGCCGATGGGCTGATTCAATAAACTTCCTTCTGCAATAGTACCCTCCCAACTCCAGAGGTCTCCAAAACAAAAAGCTTCTTTATCCAGAGTGACTTTTTCCAATAAGGGATACGTCTGATGGGTTTTCATCTGATGTGGGTCGGCATAAAAAAAATATTCTATTTTTGTGGCTTGAGCATATAAACTAAACTGCATGCGATCCTTTTCCCAGAAGGTTCCTAAAGGACCTACAGCCATTGGTGTGATTTGCTTGAACAATAACATAAGTGACATACTGAAAAAGGGTGAATCAAAAGAACTATTTCATAGAATTCATTGGTTGGATAGGATTGGACTCATGAAATGAGGTATTCAGGCGATTGTGGGCAAAAAAATCACCTCAAATTTTTGACTGATTGAGGAAATAGTTAATCCATGAATTGAACATAATGGTGAATTTCTTATTTGAAGTTTCTTTTTTCTAACACAAATCTGGTATAATGTTAATCATTTAAAAAAGGGGACAGATTTATTTTTTTAATTAATTAAAAAAATAAATCTGTCCCCTTTTTTATTGAATCCTGACCAGACGAAAACCAACTCCATATAATGAAAGGCGTTGCTGGAAGTAATAACGATTGGTGCAGCGCAGTTCATTGGGTTTATTGAACCAACTTCCCCCTCGTCTTGCCCGGATGTGACCAGGACCTGTGTACACTGGATTATTGGTTCCCAGCTTCTCGTAATTTTTTGTATACACATCTTCGACCCACTCCCAAACATTGCCAGACATATCGTGCAAGTTTAACGCATTGGCAGGAAAGTGACCAACCGGTGTTGTACTTTTTCTATAGATACCTGTCAGAGAGTAAGCCATTTTGTGTCCTGTTCTGCCATCAAAATTAATTTCTTCGGGACGAGCGGTGTTTTTATTATTGCCAAACCGTATTTTTTGTCCTCCAGCACGGCAGGCATATTCCCATTCAGCCTCAGTCGGCAGACGAAACGAGTGTTTACCATTATGCTGGATATTTAGTGTTTTAATAAATGCTTGAGTTTGTTCCCAACTGACTTGTTCTACTGGAAAATCATCTCCTTTTTTGAAATAAGAAGGATTGTATCCCATGATTTTTTTCCATTGCCCTTGTGTGACTTCATATTGCCCTAACCAAAAAGAATAGAGTTGTACGTTTCTGATTGCTTTTTCATCATGATCTCCTTCATGAAAAAGATCCCCCATCTGAAAAGAACCATGGGGTACTTGGATAAACGGCATTTTTGTAACAGGCTCTATCCATTTCTCAATTTTGGACATTTCTCTGGAGGCATCTGTTTTTTGTTGAGGAAGTTTCTTCGTATGATCAGAGCTTTGTGAGTTTCCCAATGTGGGCCAGATCAGGGACAATCCCAAAATGAATGCAACGGGAAAGCGTTTCATGATGTTGGTTTGTTCTGTTGAATTGTATGTTGCGTAGAGTAGGAGTTCACCATTATTCCCATGAGTGAGGAGACTGAGCCAATTAAGATCATATCTCTGATGAACTCGTAAGTCATGATGTTGATGACACGGAGTACCGAATGGGGATAAAGACGGAAGCTGGTGTATGCAAAAGCAATTAGCATCATTGCTTTCAGCACAGGATTTTCCAGGTGATGGAGATAGCGACCAAATAAACCCAACCAATAGGATAACAGAAAAGAGGTTGCTAAAACAAAGGCGTAACTTCCGCGTTCGAACGAATCTGCTAAAAAGGTAATATTTGCTGTATAAAAGTTGGAGATGGGAAGGGCATGATGATCTCTGAGGCGTTCAGGCCCATCATCGATTGGGAGAGTGTCTTGGAGAATGAAGGTAGGCAGGAAGATATTAGTGATACGCTCAAAATTTTCTATTCCAATGAATTGTGACCTTTCTGTCACATTGTGAATGACCAGTTGCCCCACCAGATCTTCTGAAACTCTGAAAAAGAAAGGTTTTCCATATTCTAACCAATGGCTTCTTGAGGTAGTCAACTCTTGCCAGATTCGCTGGAGACGACTATCAATATTTGAATCAAAAAAATTCTCGCTACGTGCAAAGCCAATGATAATAAAAAATACTATGGCAAACAAACCCAATCCTAAGAACAATTTGATGATTTGTTTAAAGTTAACAGCATATAATCCTCCTCCCAAAAAGAACAATAAGGCTTGTACTCCCATTTCACGTGTTCCTGTTAAATTAACCAACAAGATGGAGAAGAGTAAAATTCCCATCAAAATTATATTTCGTAAAGACAGCAAAACAGAATGCAACTGAGTCCCCATGAAGAAGAAAAACAAGTATTGGAGAATACGGAGTTCGTGTAATATATAAAGGGTAGGAACCTCTTCCAGTTGATTACCAAAGTTCGCATAAGCGTATAATTTTCCTGCATAATAGTTAGCACACAAGAATAGAATGGAGAGGATTGCCGTCAACTTGAGACCACATGCTGTCTGTTGTGTAGGTAAAGTTGTGAAGGGTTGGTACTGTTTCTGATTCTTCTGAAAGGGCACAGCAATCAAGCCGGCAATTAAACTGCTCCATGTGATCAGGTTGACCAAAATCATTGAGAGTTCGTAGGAGCCGACAGGATAATTATGGCTGGCGTGTGGTATAAAATAAAAACATCCCAATACACCTATTGTCCAGCAAAGGAGTTGGCCTGCCATATAGCTCAAAGTGAGAAAACGGCGCTCAAGACCGCCATCTACTAACGATAAGATCAATAGAATGATTAAGGGAAGAATGGCGAATATGCCTAAACTCAATTCCATAAGTTAGTGGGTAGTGGTTTATTGTAAATCAATCCAGAGAGCACCTGCTCCTCCATATTCACCAGGAGCCGGACCAAAGTTTTTGATATAACGTGTGCCATTTTTCTGCAGCCAGTTCTTGACGACTTGGTTCAAAATGGGACCTTCTTTTCCTGAATGTTTTCCCTTGCCAGTGATAATCAGTAAAGTGCGAAATCTTTGATGATATGCGGTCATTACAAAATTTTGCACCATCATGATGGCTTCTTCTCTCGTTTTTCCGTGCAGATCCAGCGTGTCATCAGGCGCTTGACGAGTCGGATGACGTTTGTATTGTTTTTCTTTTTTGTGAACATGTTCGACTGGCTCGGTCCATTCTTCTTCATCTTTTATATGAACAGGCAGAGAGCGCATGACTTCTTGTAAAAAGTCGTCATCATCTGGAGAACTTTTGAATTGAATGCCTGAAGAAAGTTTTTTGATTTTTTTCTTTTTTGCCATTTCTGGTCCTCATTCGTTCCATTCTCTTTCCTGGACAAAGAATTCATATTCTTCCGGAGACATCATTGCCGTTGTTGACTGTTTTGGTCTCACATGGGTCTCCCACGCATTTTTTCGCATTTTCTGCATGGCGGTATGATAGGTTTCTGTGAAGAGTTCGGTTTGCACAGTTTGAAAAGGAGCGTGCAGGCGGGCTTCTTTTTCTATACGAAGATGACAGGCAGCACAAAGTGGAATGAGGTTTTCCAGATCATTGTTTCCTGGATTTTCGTCAATATGATGTACTTGAAGCAGTTCTTCTTGATTGGAAGGAGCATGGCAGTCCTTCCCGCAGGAGGCACAGTGGTAATTGAAAAGTTCCCTGACATACCGGGAAATATTTTTCCATTCCTGGTGATAACGTTCGTCGAGCCCCATTTGTTTTTCCAATCTTTCAGTAAAATTTTAAAATAGTAACGATTCCCTGCACAGAAAACAATGATAAAATCGGGGGTGGTCATAAAATCGAAGATATGAGAACAAAACAAAAATAAATCAATCAATTCATTACTTAGCACCGTAGAGATTGCTTAATTCCTTTTTGTTTGGTAATAAGAGTATATCAAAAACAGATGAAAGGATGCATATGATTCTATCAGATCGTCAGGAAGGAAATACCTGTGTTATTGATATTATTGGAGAAATCACTGGCACTACTGCCCGAAACAAGAATTTCAATTCATATGTTAGGAAGCAGATAGAAAAGGGAAAATTCACGGCAATTGCTTTGAACATGGAAAAAGTGGAAGCGGTTGACTCTTTTGGATTGGGAGTGGTGACTCAATTGTATCAACTGGCCAAAGAAAAAGAACTGGGTTTTGCTTTATTTCATGTCAATAAAGATGTGTTTTCTACATTCAATTTGACCGGAATCAATGAGTTGACAACAATTTTTGATAGTGAGGAAGCGGCATTGGCCAGCTTTATCAAAAAGGATTAAGTGCTCATATTTCAATTGTCAGCATCATCTCAAGAAATGACATAAGATCCTGTGCCTGCAGCAATCAGTATGGTTTCATCATTATGCAGTTCAATACGGGTGACCGCTACCTTACTGCCAATTCTTAGCACATCACCTGTGGCAATGAACCATTTTCCAAGCCCTGGTCTTAAATAATCAACCCGAAGGTCAATGGTACTCAAGTTTGGCAGCAATTCCATGCTCTCCTCAATTTCTTCTGTACCTGTTTTTTCCAATACCCCCAAAAATGCGGTCAACCCTCCTGTGACATCGATGACAGATGCAATCACTCCACCGTGCAGCATCCCCCGGATATAGTGTCCCACTAACTCATCTCTCATTTCAAATTTGATAACAGGACGCATGTCTTCCAGCAGCTCCACCCGGAGACCTAATGTTTTGTTGAATGTGATTTTTTCGTTAAAAATTTTCTGTACAATAGCAAACAATGCCTCATTTTTGACAAAAATGCTCATGGGTTTTCTTTCTATTAATTAATTTTCCAGTTCCCTGTTTTTCTATCAGGTTCTACCATGTTATTTTCGTGTAGTCCAGGATCTAATCCCTGACTGATAGGAGGGAATGAAGGCAAAACGAATCTCCTTTTCCCCAGAGATCGGATTAAGGTGGGGAGATTCCAGACTGTGTGAGTTGATACAGGGCAATGGCTGTGGCATTGCTGACGTTGAGGGAGGATACTTCGGAGTTGCCAGGAATGGTGAGATGCCAGTCACATGTTGCATGGACCAAGGGCCGTATGCCTTTGCCCTCGTTGCCCACTACCAGGATATAGGACCGATCCCTCGTTAGAGAAGAGATGGTCTCTTCTGTATGCACATCCAATCCGACAATCCAATATCCTTTCTTTTTTTGTTGCTCCAGGAATCTGGCTAGGTTCGGAACTTCGATGACAGGGAAATGCTCAAGAACGCCAGCAGAACTTTTAGAAACCACAGGTGTCAATGGAGAAGAATGATCTTGGGGAACAATCACTCCGGAGGCATGAAAGAAGGCACAGGAGCGGATGATAGCCCCAAAATTATGAGGATCTTCCACTTGATCCAGGGCGACAAACAGACGATGCTCTGTGGGAGAAGGTTCATCCAGTAAATCAGAGTCGGCATAAGGCAAAGGGCCACAACATAAGAGAACTCCCTGATGCAGAACACTTCCAGCCAAATTGTCGATTTGCCGATTGTCCAGACGATGAACAGGAATTCCTGCTTTTTGTGCCAGATTCTTTAGTTCTTCTAGTCTTTCAGAGGAGGGGTGTGAGGGAATTTTGGTTCCTTGCTTCAAATAAAGGTGGGAAAGGTGTCGTTTCTGATGCAGAAGGGCTTCTTTAACAGGTTGGATTCCATATAGTAATTCTGGAGACGCTGTGCGGTGATTTGATTTTTTCTGAGGCTTTTTTTTACTTCCCATCGCCAGTTGTCGGTTGTATTAAGGCGTTTTCCAACAAAGAACTTACCTATCTCCGGTCAAATCCTGGTAAATTCATTCTTGGAAATCATCTAAATGTTTTTTAACAAATGGCCCATTTTTTGTTTTTTAGTGAGCATGTAGGCTTCACTGTCCGGGTGGAAGTCTGTTTCTAGTGGAACGCGCTCCACGACTTCCAGATCATGTCCCTGTAATCCAATAATTTTTTTAGGATTGTTGGTCAGCAACCGCATTTTTTTAACTCCTAAAATCGATAGGATTTGTGCTCCAATTCCATAATCTCTCAGATCTTCCTGGAATCCGAGTCTATGATTGGCTTCTACGGTATCAGCTCCTTCATCCTGCAAGTAGTAGGCTTTGATTTTATTAATGATCCCAATCCCTCGTCCTTCCTGAGGTAGATACAAGATGATACCTTTGCCTTCCGTTTCGATCTGATTCATAGCAGCATAGAGTTGCTTTCCACAGTCACAGCGAAAGGAACCGAAGACGTCTCCCGTCAGGCACTGAGAGTGCACACGGACCAAAACAGGATCTTCTTTATTCCAGGTGCCTTTCACTAGGGCAATGTAATCACTGTCATCAATTTTACTCTGAAAAGCAATGATGCGGAATTCTCCAAAGGCTGTGGGCAAATTTGCTTCTGCCAATGGTTTGACCAAGGTCTCGTTTTTTTTACGATACTCTATCAAATCGGCAATCGTGACTAATTTCAAATCATGTTGATCGGCGAACTTTCTGAGGTCGGGATAGCGGGCCATGGTACCATCCTCATTCAGTATTTCGCAAATAACCCCTCCTGGAGGCAATCCGGCCAGGCGGGTCAAATCCACAGAACCTTCTGTCTGTCCCGCTCTTTCCAAGACCCCACCATCTTTGGCTCGTAGTGGGAAAATATGCCCGGGGCGATGTACATCTCTTGGCGTGGCATCAGGAGCCATAGCTGCTTCAATGGTTCTAGCACGGTCTGGAGCAGAAATGCCTGTCGTTATTCCATCAGCAGCTTCTATGCTGATGGTGAAATTGGTGCCAAATTCCGATTCATTGTGTTGAACCATCAATGGTAAATCCAACTGCTCCACTCGTTTGGAATCCAGGGCCAAACAGATCAAGCCTCGCCCATGTGTTGCCATAAAATTAATAATTTCTGGGGTGATTTTGGTCCCGGCACACACCAAATCCCCCTCGTTTTCCCGGTCGGCATCATCCACCAGAATGATCATTTTTCCATCACGGATATCGGCAATGGCTTCTTTGATAGAATCAAAACGAAATTCAAATACTTCTTGTTCAGACATAATTTACTCTCAGAAAATCTGCACAAATCATCACATCATCTCCCACCATACGAATCGATTGAATGTCTAAAGGAGGAGCATCTTGCAACTGCAAACAGTTTAAATCCCCACACCATGAAAGGGCATCATTTCCCCCAATGAGCTTTCCTGATAAAAACAAAACCAGGTGATCTGCCAGACCTTCTTTGATAAAGCTGGCGTGTACCTGACTCCCACCTTCTACCAGAAGACTCTCTATTTTATACTGGGAAAGCTGCTGAAGCAACCATTTGATTTTGGGTTGTGGAGTAGGCGCTTGTAAAACGTGGATATGATCTTGCTGGAGTATTTGAATCCTGGAGTTGGAACATTGAGACCCAAGAACGACAATGCAGTCGATTCCATCATTTTGGAGACAAGCACTTTCCAGAGAAATGCGCCCTTGAGAATCCAATACAATACGAATTGGAGATTGCCCACCAGCAATATCCCGTGTTGTCAATTGCGGATTGTCAGCAATAACCGTATTGATTCCCACCAATATGGCGTCGTGCTCACTTCTCAGACGATGACCTGCTTTTCTGGCATCCACACCTGTAATCCATTTGGATTGACCCGTTTTAGTGGCAATTTTTCCATCCAGGGTTGCCGCTGCTTTTAAAGTAACTTCTGGCCTAGTACTCACCATTGGACTCACCCCTGATTGGGCAACTGTCATAATTTAGGAATATCACGAGAGAATTGCACTGCCAGATTGAAATAATCAGAGGCAATCTGGGTTTGTTCAGCGCGCTCCTCTCCTTCGACATCCGTCATCCATTCAGAGTGCTCGACACCTTGTTTTAATGCCACAAAGGTTTGGTAGCTAGGTAGCATTTTCAGCAGATCTCTGTCTTTTGCGGCAGTCACATATCGTTTCACAAACAATTCCATCCATTCGGTTTCCTGAAGTTTAGCCATCTCGACTGTCAGGTAGGCCACATCATTGGCCGCATCCAGGATACTGAATTTACGGTGCAGTTCTCTTGGGCTGACGAAGTGAACATCCTGGCCTTTGATATAGATGTGTTCAGGCAATAAGGCCCCATGGCCTTGAACAATACGACCTTTTTTAATCCGACGTAAAAATAATTTACGATGATCTTCCACAAATTTTTCCAGTGGTCTGCGGATCAAATCCAGCATCGGCTGGGTAATGGTCGCATTTAGATATTTTCGTGCCTGATACAGGATGTCTTCACACAAATCATACAAATTTTCAGGGCGGCCCGCTTCTGCAGCACGATCTGTGACACTGCTTTCTCCATGAATCGCAGCCAAATGCCTGGCAGTGCGGCCGATTGCAGTTTGAGTCACTTTTTTGCGCTCCAGCAACGACAAAAGAAAATAACGTTCACTCAGTTGAATGGTCTTGATTGCGTAAGTCACCACTTTTCCTGTACTATCAAAACGATATTGACCTTCATGTTCGGAGACAGGGAAAACTTCCTGATAGATATCCCCAGCATATTTCTTTCCCAACCTGAGTTCTTCATTTAGAAATGCTTCGGTGATGGCAGGGTTGGAATAGTCGTGGCTCTCTTTCTTGATCTTATAGCAGCTCGCTCCTGTCGTAAAAAAATAAGAATGACGCGTTTCTACCAATTTGATTTTGCGTGTTGCTTCAGGATATAAATCTCGCTCTTTCAATGCTTTGCAAAAAGCAGGAAGAGCATTTGTCTTCACCATCGGACTCCTTGTTTTCTTATTAGTGTCATAATTGTTCTTCTCAAATTGAAGGAGTTTTCAATGTGCAGGAAATTTTTTATTTATTTAATCAATAGGTTAGCTTGTAGACGAAATAAAAGATGTAGTTTATCTCATAATCCATCACTAAAAACAAACCTTTTTCATTAAACCCATGAAATAACTACTCAAAGCAGCAGTCAATACTGACTCCGGTTGGGATGATCTGATTATTTTTCAACACTGACACAACGGAAACCCATTTCGTAATGTTATGCTTATTCATTTTCTCTTGCCAGTCGTGCTGTGTCTTGATCAATGAGCATTCTTAATTGTGCAGTCAATTGGTCATAATCTGTATACTGTTTTCCATAAGTCAGATTGAAGTCATAATCAAAATCCAAGGGGTTCTTGCCCTGGGTGTGTTGCAGAATAGTTTCCAGCTTGTCCAGTGCTTTGGCCAGTTGGGCTTCTTCTGATGAAGCTTTTTCATACTCATCCCAGAGGCATAAAATTTTATTTTGCATAGGAATGGGCAATGAAGAGATGAGCTGTTGCAGCCCCTTTCTTTCATCAATCCCTTTATTCACGTCAGGTTTTTGATCGACAGCGGCAATGTCTCCACAAATAGCTTCTCCCAGATCATGAATGATACAAATCTTTATCAGCTTCAAAGTGTCAATATGAGGATATTGCTCCTCAAAGAGCAAAGCCATCAAACACAACCGCCATGTGTGCTCTGCGGTGCTTTCCTTTCTGCCATTTGAGGTATGTGCACTTCGGAGTGTGTTTTTTAGCTCCTCAGTCGCTCTTAAAAAATCAAGTATCCTTTTGAGTTCTGTTGTATTCATAAATCTATTATTAAATTTTTTGTTTATACCTGGAAGTTGCTCAACATTGCTGCCTCATAGAGCGGAAGCAGCTCGCGCTGCTTGCGTTTTTCCATCATATCCCCATGAATGACCTGGCATGTCATCAATAACAACATAACAGGCTTCTTGCATTGTGCCAACCACATCTTGCAACATATTGACTGTTTGAGAAATCATGTTGGCTTTTTCCTGCTCTGTATTGGTGCCTTTCGTGATTTTAATATCAACATAAGCACTGATTGGATCTTGGGGAGTTAAGGGAATGGCGTTGGTGGACCATTGAGATGGCTCTGACTCTTGAATCTCTACGACGGTCACCTCGGGGCGTTTTCCCATCACAGTATTCATCAGTGACGTTGTTTGCTCATAGAGTTTTTTTTTCTGTTCTGTTTTTAAGTGACAGCCAATTCGAATATTGATGTAAGGCATCGTCTTTCTCCTTTAATTTAATGGTTTTAAATAGTAGTTGTAGATACAACTAATAAAGCGCAAATAGATACTTTTTGTACCTTTGAAATAGAGGCTAAGCGTTTTCCAAAGATTTTTGCACTTCTCTCAGTTTGGCCACAATCTCTGAAAGCTCATCGGTACCAATGATAGTGGCGATCAGCTTGGTGAGATTACTGCCAGTGTCATCCAATTTTTGATGAATGGCTTCTGCTGCCTTAGTGGGATAAACCTGCAACTCCCTACCATCTTGTCCCGTTGGTTTCCTGATTAAGAAATCACGTTTCTCCAGACTGTCTAAAAAACGAGTGATCGTTGAACGAGAGAGGTTGAGTTCTTTAGCCAGTTCACGAGGCAATAAGCCTGGTTGAGCCAGAATCACACGCAGCAGAAAGGCATGAGGGGGCGACAAATCAAACTCACGATAGGCTTCTGTCCAAATACGGCTCACTGTACGAGCCAAAGCATTGCTATTGAAATACAGACATTCTTCAAACATGGAAACAGCATAACATTTATTAGTTGTAGGTACAACTAGTTTTTTGAAAGAGATCAAATTGATATATTTTTGTGGATTTCGTGGCCATTGACAAAAAAGACGCCTTTGGAAAGAATTTCTCTGGATAGCTATATTCTCATCCAGAGAAAAAATACTTTTTTGTCTGAGGTCTGTGGTTAAACCAGAACAAATGCCTGATCATCCAGAAGCTGAGGAGACTCCCCCGTCAATTCTTTGGCATCAAACTGTTGCATCAATTCCAGACCTTCCTTTCTTTTTTCCAGGCTCAGGGGAACGTAGGGTAAACGGAATACAGGAGCAATGGCACTGGTCATGGATAATGCGGTATTCAGAGGAATCGGATTGGGTTCGCAGAATAACCACGACATCAGGGGCTGGAGTTTTTCATTGAGACTGGCATCTTCTGAATCCAACAGCTGGCGCATCAACCCTGGAACCACATTGCATGTGACCGAAATGACACCATTGCCTCCGCTCTGATGGCGTGAAACGAAGCAATCATTGTCGTTACCAGACCAGCATCGAATCCCTTTTTGAGTATAACCCGCAATGCGTTCAGGGCCCTGGCATTCTTTGACACCAGCAAAGTTGGGATGCTGGGCCAGTTGCTCCATGAGGGGCGGTTCAACGTCCTGTCCGGTTCGGCTTGGTACATTATAAACCACAGCTGGACCCAGATCAAATACCCTCTGAAAGTGAGCCTGCAACCCTTCCTGCGAAGTTTTGCCATAATAGGGATTGATTTGCAAAGCGGCATCCATTCCTACGGCAAAACCCTGACGGGTGGCGTGTATGGCTTCTCGGGTGTTATTGCTGCCTGTATTGCCAATGATGACCAGTTTATCGCCATAGCAATGGACACAGTGGGCAATGAGCATGATTTCTTCGTCCCAGTCCATCAAGTGACCTTCTCCTGTCGTTCCCGCAATAACAAGGCCTTCCACTCCATGAGCAATCTGGTTTTCAACCAGCTTGTCAAAGGTGTCCAGATCAAATTGGCCATTTTCCAAATAAGGGGTTTTGATTGCTGTAATCAGGCGAGCTGCTTTTAATCTTTCCATGGGTTCCTCTTATAAAATTCGCTTTTGATGAATAGTATGATAGAAGAAAGTTATGCTGAATAGACAAAAAATGCAATGGCTAATATGAGTTTCATTGAGAAAGACAGAAAATCATGTCTATATAGTGCTCCAGAAAGGTTTTTTCAGAATCCCCCTGACTCCCTTTGAAAAAAAGGGGGGACTTCGAGAAAAAACTTTTCTGAAACACTATAGTTATCATTTACAAATCAAGAAAAGCTGTATTATAATGCCGCTCTAGGACATACAGTTTGTTACATATAATCTTACAAGGGAGTGATTGATGGTTATTTCTCATCATATTGAAAAGAATATTTGTGTGATATCGATAATTGGTCGGGTTGTTGGAACAGAGGTTTCTGCCATAAAGGAGTATTGCGGAGCATTTGTTGGAGATGAAAACATCAGGGTTTTGTTGCTCAGTCTTAAAGAAGTGAGTACTTTGGACTCAGCCGGAATTGGTCTGATTGTGGAACTCTACAAGGGGATGCAAAAACGAGAGGCTATGTTAGCAATCTGCAATCCTAAAGAGAGTCATCAGAAAATTTTTGATATGATCCGTTTGAATAAAATTTTCAGTATCTATGCGACAGAAGAAGAAGCTCTGTCAGATCTTTCGGAATAGCTCATGATCGCGCAAACTCAATTGACAGAAGATCCTCTTGTTTTGCAACCGATTCAAGCGGTGTCTGGAACCGTGAAGTTGCCAGGTTCCAAGAGTTTTTCGAACCGAGTCTTGGTACTGAGTTTACTGGCAAATGGAGTGACGCATGTCCAAAACCTATTGGATAGTGAAGATGTGCGCTACATGGTCAGTGCCCTCTCTACGCTGCAAATTCCCTTTGAGGAAAATCGAGATCAGCATGAAATCACCATAACAGGGTGTAGTGGAAAGATTCCGGTGGAAGGAGCCCGTTTGTTCCTGGGAAATGCCGGAACGGCCATGCGTTCTCTCACAGCAGTACTGGCAATTGGTAAAGGAACGTTTATTCTGGATGGAATCCCACGAATGCGGCAGCGTCCTATTCAAGATTTAGTGGATGGGTTGGTTCAGCTGGGAGTTCAGATAAAATGTGTTGAGGATAATCGCTGTCCTCCGGTTGAGTTGACAGTCTCTGGTTTACCAGGAGGGATGGCTTATCTGAATGGTTCCATCAGCAGCCAGTATCTTTCTGCTATGTTGATGGCGGCCCCTTATGCACAGAATCCTGTGGATATCATCATTAAAGATAAATTGGTGTCGTTGCCTTATGTGCAAATGACCTTGAGCTTGATGGAGCGTTTTGGGGTTGATGTGGAACATGAAAACTACCAGAAATTTCACATTCGACCTGGACAAATTTATCAATCACCAGGATCTGTCTATATAGAAGGCGATGCTTCTTCAGCTTCTTATTTTCTCGGGGCTGCTGCAATTACAGGAACCACCATTACCGTGGAAGGGTGTGGCACCGAAAGCGTGCAGGGAGACACCCAATTTGCTCGTGTGCTGGAAAAAATGGGAACTCAGGTGGAATACACCCCACATTCTATTCGAGTGACAGGAAAAACGTTGCATGGGATTGATGTGGACATGAACGATATGCCGGATGCAGCCATGACTTTGGCTGTTGTGGCCTTGTTTGCCGATGGCACCACCACGATCCGTAACATTTCCAATTGGCAGTTGAAAGAATCTGAAAGGATTACTGCTGTGAGCACGGAGTTGAGAAAATTAGGTGCCCTTGTGCAAGAAGGAAACGATTATATCAGCATCACTCCTCCCAAAAAAATCCAGTCTGCGGCAATCGATACTTATGATGACCATCGCATGGCTATGGCCTTTTCTCTTGCTGCCTGTGGGGAAGTGCCAATCACGATCAATGATCCGCATGTTGTAGTGAAAACATTTCCTGGCTATTTTGATAAATTTTCCTCGATCATCAGCCACTGATTGGCTATCCATTTAAGGCTAGACCACTAATAAAGTCAACGCCTGACCGAACCCCTTTGAAGTGCTTGATCACTTTATGCCTTTCTTTAGAAAGACACAATGCCGGCAACCGCTATCAAAAAAACGGAAAATAGTACAAAAAATGCTACGCTTGTCCCTCAGGAGAGGAACATGAATGCTTCTTCCCAAAGGAGCAGGCAGTGGAAGGCGAGTACCCGATTATATCAACTCATTTCCTCCAATGTATTGGATGATGAAGTCAAACATACCATTGAACAGATTCTTCAAGCATTACAGGTAACGACAATCAATGAGAAGTTACTGAACTCGTATGATAAAAAGCAATTGGAGAAATACAAAGAATATGCTCATGACGAATATGACAAAATGGGACAAATCAACCGAGAACGGATGGGAAGTTTGGTGGATTTGTCAACGAATGAGATGAAGCGGGTTATTTTAGATTCGTTATGTATTTTTGACATCAATCCAGAGGCGCCTCCCTTAGAATTTCATGAAAAAACAGGGATTGATGAAGAAGGCAATCCTGTTTTTACAACACATATCTTTCCTGTTTTTCAGAAAGGGGCATTGACTGGAATACGAGGAATCAGGCGTTTTCTCCCTGAAGTACTGACTGGAGGAGACCCTCAGATAGAATTACCAGGACTTCAACAATTTTTTCGCAATCAATATTCTCACCTGGGTGCGGGTTTAGGCGAAATAGTTCCTGCCAGGATACAAGCTTTGTCCACCATTGGTAGTTTAGGAGGAATTGGACATAAGCCCGATTCTGATATGGATGCACAGGTTATTTTTGATACCCAGCCGGTGTACAGTGGGCCTTGGAATGATGCTGATTTTTTTGTCGCTTTGCTCCATCAAGTCTTTTATCAAGTCCAACAGCACATGTTTGACAAGAGGCTTTCTGATGAGGAGAGAAACCGTTTGGTTGATGAAGTCGAGCAGGAAATGCGGGAAAAGTACGCACAAGGTTTAAACGAGGATGAAATCATGGTTGTTCGTCTGATATTTCCCAGTATTTTTGAAAAGACTTTAGTTGGCAAGCTATGGGAAAAATTCAACGACCAATCATCGGTGCAGCAGGCAACGATTTTATGGAAAGAAATTTCTGATGCCTTGAGCCAGAATCCATTTTTTGAACGATATATTCAGCACCTGACCCGCTTCTTTTCGTTCATCAAAGTCAAATCTGATGACAAAATTCGCAGAGACTGGTTTCCCTATTCTTTAACGATCTTAACCAAAGACAGATTATGGGATTGGATAACCAATTACTATGAAAAAAGCTATCTGGATCGTGTGGATGCCCAACAGATTGTAAAACAATATGCCCGGCAAATTGGGGTAGCCGTTGAGGAAATAACGGATGAACAAAAACAGCAGGCACTTTTGCAGCAGTTGACTGCTTTCAATCAGCGAGCACCGGTTATTAAGGGGTTTTTGAGAGATTTGACAGAAAAGATTTCTCTGGACTCTCAACATAGATTGGCTGATATCTTTCAATTGACCAAGCAGCAGTTTGATCCCAAAGGTCATTTCTTAGATAAAAAGTTTATGAGTGAGCTGAAAGGTCTGCTGCAGGAGCATTTTCGTGCTCAAATGGTGAGACTGGTTGATGCCTATTTCAATATAGAAGCAGTGGCCTTGGAAGCAAATTGTACTTATCCGATTCACCAAAAAATTTCACATGTTGAAAAATATTTAACACGCAAGTACCCTGAAACAGAAGTTCATTTTTTTGTCAATATCTTGAGAAACCAAAGGCATGGAAAGCATACGCCGTTTCTTGTTTCGCCTGAAGGAAGTATGGCATATGACTTGATGCTCAATGACTTTTTGCTCAATCCTGCGGTGTTGTTAGCCGGCACGTCTCCTGTTCCTTTTGAGTTGCCTCATGACTTGAAAGTTCTGGCACGCATTGGTGTCCTGCCAGAAGAAGACTGGATACTCACACAAAATAATGGGAAGGAAATAGAACAATTTCATTTGCGCGACTTACCTGATTGGGGGGAAGTGGATATTCCCCGTGAAAAATTTTTAGAACACGCTATTCCTATTTTTTTGAGAGAAAGTGAAAAGGTCAGTCACCGTAACCTGCCTAAAGCTCTGTTGAATTGTTGGTGGTTAGAAATGATCTGCTGTTTGGAAGAAGACGGCAAGCCGCCAACCAGTTTAACCAAACTGCTTTTTAATCCAGATCGACGCTATTTTATTCAGCAAAGCCTGAGTGGTAAATTGGTAAGATCCATCAGAATGATGGAAAAGGAATTTCCTCTATTGGTGCGTGATCCATGGTGGTTGAAGTTTACGGAAATGCTGCTTCGTTTTGAGGAAAACGAGGTGCAACGAGAAATTATTTTCTGTTTCTCTCAGCACATTCGCCTTTCTGATATTATGGATTATAGCAACAAAGGAGAAGCCACTCGACTGGAAGAACATGCTTCCTGGCGGATGAAGTCTTTGGTGAGTTTTTATAATCTCTTTTTTGAAGAAAAGGAACAGCGTGAAGAATTGATGAAATTTTGTCAAGGAAGAGATGATGTGGGGAATCGTGTTGAAAAAAAATTAAAACTCCTCTTTCTGAAATCAATGCGTCGGGTGGAACTGAAATTAATTAATGCCGGCAATACGAAAGCTCTGAAGTTGCTGATGGGATACATCCTGAAAAAAGGGGGAGATGTGATTGGGCCAAAAGCCAAAACAGTGGCGGGTTATGTCTTGAAACAGTTGCAAGAATTGAATCAGAAGTTGCTGATTGTGGATGAGAGGATTGCCCAAAAAGTGGAAGAAGAGCAACCGCTCAATAGTATTGAACAGATGCAATGGGAGCAAATCCAGGAAGATCGTGAGAATGTCAAAAAAATGGTGATGGCTCTTGTTGATTACCTGGAGCAATTTGGTTTGACTCCATTACCATTTGAAATCGA
>JANQHV010000445.1 GCA_028282505.1 SAR324 cluster bacterium
GGTTTATTAACTCTGAAAGCTCAGGAAGTGTTGAGACAGGCAGATGTTGTCATTTATGATTATTTAGCCAATCCTTGTCTTTTGGAGTATGCCGATAAAGCCGAATTCATCGATGTTGGGAAACGCCATGATCAGCCGGCTGTTTCACAGGATACCATCAACCAATTGCTGGTAGAAAAGGCCCAGGAAAACAAAATTGTGGTTCGTTTGAAAGGAGGCGATCCTTTCCTGTTTGGTAGAGGCAGTGAAGAACTGTTTGCAGTACTCAAAGCCGATATTCCGTTTGAGGTGGTGCCTGGAGTTTCTGCAGCGACAGGTGTCCCCGTATATGCTGGAATTCCCTTGACTCATCGGGATTATAGTTCCAGTGTTGTCTTTCTGACAGGTGTCGAGCATCCGGATAACGCAAAATCGATGGTCGATTGGGAGGCTATTGCGAAAATCAATACAGTTGTTGTGATGATGGGCCTGCGGGTTTTGCCAAATATCACAGAGCGTTTGATGGAATCAGGACGGGACCCACAAACCCCTGTTGTGGTCATTCAGTGGGGAACATGGCCTGATCAATATTCAATCCAAGGAACACTGGCAACCATTGCAGAACAAGCGAGAGAAAACAAGATGACCGCTCCTGTCTTAACCATCATAGGACAAGTCTGTGAACTCTATCAGCATTTCAATTGGTTTGAAAAACAGCCACTTTTTGGTCAGCATATTCTGGTCACACGGACAGAATCAGGAATGTCATCTCTCGCTGATTTATTGACAGATGCTGGGGCAAAGGTCACGTCTTGTCCCACGATTTCTATTGAATCGCCGTTGTCGTGGGAACCATTTGACCAAATGGTGCAGAATTCAGAAATGATAGGATGGACGATTTTCACAAGTTCCAACGCTATTGAACGATGCATGGAGCGTTTACGTACTTTAGGCAAAGACACCAGAGTTTTTGGTTCTTGCAAGATTGCCTGTGTGGGAGCAGCCACTGCAAAATATCTGGCACGCTTTTCTCTGATGGCCGATGTGGTTCCCAGACACTATCAGAGCGAAGGTTTGATCGATGTCCTGGAGCAATACGAATGGCACGGACAACACGTCTGGTTTCCACAAGCAGAAAAAACACGAGGGGTTTTACAACAAAAAATATCAGAATGGGGGGGAATTGTTCATTCCACCCCAGTCTACCGAAACACCCTTCCATCTATTGAGATGAATTCGATTGTTGCTCTGTTGGAAGAGAAAAAAATAGACTGGATCACCTTTACCAGTTCTTCAACGGTTAAAAACTTTTTTCAACTCTTGTCCAAGCAAGGAAAAATGGCATTGGAACACTGTGATCCTCGAATTGCATGCATTGGTCAAATCACAGCAGATACTGCTTATGAGCATGAGTTATCTGTGGACCTGGTTCCCAAACAACAGGATATCGAAGGACTGGTAACTGCTTTATGTAAGGCTAATATTGCTTCTCCGCAATCATGAACCTGTATCATAAATTTGCTGAATATTGAATATTGATTTCTTTAACCACTTAATTTCAAAAAATGCAATGAATTTTGAAAAAATTGCTCTACATGTTCCCACTATTTTGTTGCCACGGCCAGATATTGATCTCACCAAATGGGCCGTCATCGCATGTGACCAATACACATCACAACCAGAATACTGGGAATCTACAAAAAAATATGTTGCCCATCATCCATCCACACTTCACTTGATTTTTCCAGAAGTTTATCTTGGCTCAGAACAAGAAGAGCAAATGGTCAAGAGCATTAGTGAACATATGCAACAGTACTTTGAAGAAGAAGTATTGGTTCCTCAAAAACCAGGCTTTATTCTGGTAGAAAGACAAATAAATCCGAATAAGACAAGAAAGGGACTGCTGGTTGCTTTGGATCTCGAACAATATAGTTATCAAGAAGGATCGCAAGCATTAATTCGTTCAACAGAAGGAACCATCCTGGAGAGACTGCCACCAAGAATCAAGATTCGGAAAAATTCAGTCATGGAAGTTCCCCATATCATGGTTTTGATTGATGATCCCGAAAAAACAGTGATAGAGCCTTTATTCAAAAAAGATCTGGAACTATTATGTGATTTTGAATTGATGATGGAGGGTGGGCATTTAAGAAATTATAAAATCGACGAGGAGGAGGTTATCAATGAGATTGCTTCCTGCCTGGCTCGATTGGTTGATCGGGAAGTATTTGAGCAAAAATACAACGTGACTGATAAGGAGTTGTTGCTCTATGCGATGGGAGATGGAAATCATTCTTTTGCTACCGCAAAAGCAACGTGGGAAGACATCAAGAAACAAATAAAAGATCCATCCATTTTGTCTAACCATCCTGCCCGTTATGCTTTGGTTGAGTTGGTTAATATTCATGATGAAGGTATTCAGTTTGAACCGATCCATCGCGTTTTATTTAATGTCAATTTTAGTGACATGCTACAACAGATGGAGATGGTCTATCAGAAAAAAGGATGTCGAATAGAATATAGGCGGACTGGTGATCTGATAACAAAGGAATCTCAACTTCAAGAATTTCAGCAAAAGAACGTTCATGTGGTTCCATTGGTAACTGAAACAGAAAATGGTGTGTTAATCATCCAGGAACCTACTTTCAGTAGTGAAGTAGGCTCCTTACAGTTTTTTCTGGATGAATATTTAAATAATAATCCAAAGACAAAAATTGATTATATTCATGGAGCCACTGTTGTTGAAACACTGGGCTCCAAGAAGAACAATGTTGGATTTTATTTACCAGCAATGCGCAAAGAAGATTTGTTCAAAACCATCATCATGGATGGGGCCTTGCCACAAAAAGCATTTTCTCTGGGAGAGCCGGAAGAAAAACGTTTCTATTTAGAATGCAGGATGATTAGTCCATAAGTCATAAGCTCCTTATTCCCCTACCTAACTGTACCTAGTCGTCATCATCAACATCATATCCTTTGGATTTGAGATACGGGATGACTTTATCTAGCCTCATGACTCGCTCGTCTCCTGGATAATTTTGAAACTACTCGACTCACAAATCAGCAGGGCGTGAAATTTGATTATTGGGTAAAACTACCGTTCCATCGTTGTAACATCCCACTCGACGTTTGGGGTACTCCACAATCCATTCCTGAGGTGCAGGATGGTACGTTTTTCTCACTCAGTTCAGGATTTTCCCTAAAAATGGAAGTGTTTTCTGGATTCATTTCCGGTTGGATGAGTTTGCTCTGATATGTAGCGACAAAGTTAAGGAGAAAGACCAATCCCATTGCTTTCAAGATTAGTGAAGTGTTCTATTTCATAAGCGTTCCTTTGAATTCATTCTTGGATAAGTTTGCCCCCTAGCATATTAACCTGATAAACCTGCTTGACTGACACAACTAAGGGAAAGCTTTGAAATAAATGAAGAAATATTGAATTGTTTGTTGCTTAGAAATAATATGACCTCCTATCTTTAA
>JANQHV010000521.1 GCA_028282505.1 SAR324 cluster bacterium
TTCGTTAAATAGGCTCGCTATTCGCCTCAAATTTTCTCAAAAATCCGCTCAACGAGATCGATTTTTCGCCACAAACCATCTTTTCCAAACAGGTTCTTAGCGTTCAGTGTTCCGAAATTATTTGTAAGATGTGATATCGCATCTATCAGGCCATTATGCAGTAACAAGAAACTTTTTATCATTACTGCATTAGACATGCCATATTTATAATTAACTGATATTATTGGATAAAATTAAAAATCTATGGAAGGCATATAATCAATACCAGAAGTATCATGTCCGATAAGATAAAGATCAATTTGAGGCAAATATGAAATCATTACTGGTTGCATCACCAGATAAAAGAGCATGTGAAATCACTCAAGAGACACTTGGAGAAGAGTATACTATTCAAATAACAGACAATTTGGATGAATGTTTAGAACTCTTTCGGGAAAAACGACAGGAATTTACTTCTTTAAAATCAATCTGCATTGCTTACCAGTCATTCCATTTTCACTTGTTTATTAATTTCAAAAACAGGCTTGTGATGTCTGATCTTTTCTTTTTTCAGACATAAAATGTCCGAAATTTATCCGGAGCTTCTTCCCCCCAAGAATATCAATGCATCATTTTGAATAATTTTATTCTTAATGGCAGACAGGCTTACTCAAGTTCTTTGAGTAATTGAAATATGGCACTAATCAACTTGATTGAGTAACTGAAATTAGGTTAATTATAATAAAAGTTCAAAATTCTTTGCACCTTGGCTCTTCCTGAAAAGGAGGTAATTATGATTTCAAAATCGCGACTCTATTCACCCCTACTATTACTATTCTGTTACACATTGGGTGGAAATACGATTCTGATCCTGAAGAATACGGAGGCCACAAAAACTCTGATATAAAAGCAGAATGACAAATCGTAAAAAAACGAATTCTCTAACAGGTTCTCAATGAAAAAAATGTGATGGGAAAATTAACACAATGGCGTGAAAAATACGTTGAAAAAGTCGTTACAGCCAAGAAAGCTGTTGCAGATGTCAAGCGTGGTCAACGGGTTTTCATTGGTTCTGGGGCAGCAGAACCTCAACTTCTCGTCGAGGCTTTATCAGAGCGAGGAAATGAACTTGCGGACAATCAGGTCATTCACATCCGCACTTTGGGAGTTGCTGCTTATACAGAGTCCAAATTCTCTGACAAGTTTCGCTACAATACCTTTTTTATTGGTGATAATGTCCGTGATGCCGTTTCACAGGGACGTGCCGACTATACTCCGATTTTTTTGTCAGAAGTCCCCAGGTTGTTGTATCAGGGCAAAGCGACTATGGATGTTGCCTTAATCCAGGTGACTCCCCCCGATGAACATGGATTTTGCAGTTATGGGGTTTCTGTGGATATTGTCAAAGCTGCTGCAGAAACGGCTAAAATTGTAGTGGCTGAAATCAATCCTCAAATGCCGCGTACTTTGGGCAACTCCTTCATTCATGTCGATCAAATCGACCGAATTGTGGAACATGATGCTCCTATTTTAGAAATGCCCTCAACACCTGTTGATCAAATCTCGCAACGGATTGGACACCATATTGCCGATTTGGTGGAAGATGGTTCCACCATTCAAATGGGAATTGGAACCATTCCCGACTCTGTGTTGATGGAACTTCGAAATCATAAAGACCTTGGAGTTCATACGGAAATGCTTTCTGAGGGCATTATGGATCTGATTGAAGCTGATGTAGTGACGGGGGCTTGTAAAACGCTTCATAAGCATAAGGTAGTAGCCAGTTTTGCTTTGGGAACCAAGCAACTTTATGATTTTATTGATGACAATCCCATGTTTGAATTCTATCCTAATGAATATTCCAATGATCCTTTCATCATTGGCCAAAATGCGAAGATGGTAGCCATCAATTCTGCATTGGAAGTTGATTTAACAGGACAGGTATGTGCTGATTCGGTTGGGACCTATTTTTATAGTGGTATTGGGGGGCAAGTGGATTTTATCAGAGGTGCATCACGTTCTGCTGGAGGAAAACCCATTATTGCTCTTCCTTCGACTGCTTCTGTGGATGGGAAGCTGGTTTCGCGGGTTGTTCCCATGCTGAATCAAGGAGCGGGAGTGGTGACTTCTCGTGGTGACGTGCATTATGTAGTGACGGAGTATGGTGCGGTGGATTTGCATGGCAAGACGATTCGAGAACGTGTGTTAGCTCTAGTCCATATTGCTCATCCTGTTTTTCGTGAAGAACTGATGAAGGTAGCCAGAGAACAGCATTATGTCTATGCCGATCAGTTAGTCAATCGAGGAATCGGATTGCCCGAAGTCGAAAAACTGGAAACAGTCATGATTGCCAAAAACGGAATTAAAGTCCATTTTCGCCCAG
This sequence comes from SAR324 cluster bacterium, assembly GCA_028282505.1. Taxonomy (GTDB): domain Bacteria; phylum SAR324; class SAR324; order SAR324; family NAC60-12. The sequence continues at coordinate 2,363 of JANQHV010000521.1, forward strand.
TGGAACCAACCGATGAAGGGATGATTCAGGAACTATTTTATCGTTCTTCCATAGAAACCATTTACCTACGTTTCTTCACTTACCTGAAAGCCCTTCCTCATAGCAAAGCACAGCAAATGGCCTATGTGGATTATGATAAAAATCTTGCGTTGGTGGGCAGTATCATGGAAGAAGGGCATGAAGCCATCATTGCTGTTGGTTTCTATAGTGTAGACTCTGACACTCTGTATGCTGACTCGGCCTTTATGATCCGGGATGACTGGCAAAATCAGGGGATCGGAAAATATTTGATGAACCGCTTGATTGAAATTGCTCGTGAACGGGGAATCAAAGGGTTTACAGCAGATATCCTGACTCGCAATACCCGGATGTTGCATGTGTTGCGAGAATGTGCACCTGCTCCTGTCGAAAGTACACTGGAAGAGGGATATTATCATCTGACCTTCCCCTTGAGTAAACAGTGAAACGGAATTTCAGAAATTTGAGGCGAATAGTGAACTATTTAACGAGAATTTCTGGTGGTCCGGCATTCCGGAAATCCGTTCCATTTTTGGCGGTTTTGCAGTAGGAACATAATTTTTAAACACCCTCTTAGAGCAGAAAATCGAAACATTAGATGAAAATATGCGTGGAGGGTTTGATAATGTCGGTAAAATCCTTCGGGAAATTTGCAACAAACTGGACATCATTTCAGAGAAATTGGGGTAGCCTATAGAGATTTCTTTTCTTAAATCGGAGAACAGAAGGCATTTAGTATGATTGATTTTGTAGCTACATTTATTATCTTTTTTTCTGTGATTGATCCTATTGGTACTGTTCCAGTTTTTATTGCGGTAACTAACAAACACAAAGAGGATGAAAGAACAAAAATAGCACTGCTAGCAACAATTGTGTCGGCATCTATTCTACTTTTTTTCATTATTGTTGGTGAACTCATATTAAATGCGATGAGCATTCCACTTTCAGCTTTCCAGATTGCTGGTGGAATTGTGTTGTTTTTATTTGCGTTGTCTATGATTTTTGGTGAGAGTAAGCCCGATGAGGAAGTTAAACTGGCCGTCAAATATCAAGATACTGCTGTTTTTCCGCTGGCTGTTCCATCTATCGCAGGACCGGGGGCAATGTTAGCCGCAGTGCTTATGACTGAAAATGCACGTTATAGTTTTTGGCAACAGGCGCAGACTGCTGGTGTAATGCTTTTTATACTATTTCTAGCTTACCTGCTCATGCTGGGCGCTAAGTGGATAAACCGGCTAATAGGCAGTAGCGGGGCGAGCATAATTAGCCGGGTAATGGGGCTCATACTTGCTTCCGTTGCAACAACTAATACGCTAAGTGGTATTAAGGTATACTTTGGTTTGTGAATAACAGGCCCACACTTTCATATTTTCTTTATTGATTTTGTAATTGAGTTCGGTCTTGTCTCCAAGCCCAATGCTCAGTATCACAATAAAAATGTGTAGAGAAACAATCATATCATACGTCCTATCTGTAGCCGTTTTTCAATGTTGATGATTGAGCTTTCTTCAAGGAGAGACTGTGCTTCTTTTTTTGTTTCAGATAGCGTGAGCTTTTCGACAACTGACTGCACTACCGGAAGGAATTGTGGATCAACACTTAGTTTACGTACTCCGATACCAAGCAGGAAGGGCAAGTATTCCTGCTGATGTGCCATTTCGCCACAGATAGAGACATCTATGTTTTCCTTAATGGCGGCTGATACGATCTTAGCCAACGCACGTAAGACCGCCGGATGATGAGGACAGTAATAGGATGAGACTTTTTCATTAGCACGGTCCACAGCCAGCATAAATTGAATGAAATCATTGGTCCCAATTGAAAAAAAGTCAGCTTCATGAGCAAATTCTTCGATGGTTTCTACCACCGCAGGCATTTCAACCATCATTCCAATTGTGGGAGATTGATGATGGGGCAAAGATTCGGCCTGGAGTTGATCCACACACTCATGGACAATTTGCCTTGCCTGGCGAAATTCATCCAGGGATGAGATCATAGGGAACATAATCCGGAAATGCTCAGTGGC
>JANQHV010000522.1 GCA_028282505.1 SAR324 cluster bacterium
GAACCTGTTTGAAAAACCTGATTCTGCTGTAAAACCGCCTCATTGCGTTTGTACCACCGCATCGGCTTTACCGTGGCCTACGCAGCTTTTTTGCCGCCATGTAAAGCTCGCTACCGTTAACTCGTCGCTAGTTTGACATTCTGTTACAAAACGTCAAAACGATCTCAGCCATGGATTTTTCTTCCGGTCGGCGCTCCGATTTTTTGTGAGGGTCCGACCTTTCGATTTCGTGGACTCATCAAATTTTTGTCTTCGCTGAAATGGGTAGCCGTAAATTCTTTGCCAGAAAGCTCCTAACACCTAATAATAATTGACCATGGAAAACCTGATACATCATTCGAATTGGAAAAAAATCACGTTATTGTGCGCATTCTTGAGTTTTGCTTCTTCCGCAGAGGCTGCTGGTGGCAATAGTGCCTTAGTTTTATCCATGGGCATGTTATTGGGAGGTGCCGCCCTATTTGCCATTGGATTTACGTTACTCAAACAATCCAACATTTTAGCCTTCATCGGTATCGGCATCGTTGCCGGAATTTTTCGAGAGGTGGTCCATCTTCCTCAAGAATTGCTGGATACTTTCACCACTGTGGGCATTATTTTACTACTGTTCATGGCCGGGCTCGAACTGGATTTGAAAAGTTTCCTCAAGCGTTGGAAGCTGGTGCTGACGACAGGTTTGGGTCAAATCATCTCTTTTATCTTAATTGGTTTGATCTTAGGAAAGTTGGTGGGCATTCACAACCTCAGTACCCTGGTTTATTTTTCTCTCTGTATCACCCTTTCTTCGACAATCATTGTCTTAGGCACACTCAAACACAAAGGTGGTATGGAATCCTTACATGGACAAGTGATTCTGGGATTAATGGTGCTTCAAGATATTGTGGCCGTGGTGTCACTATCCATTTTGAATAGTCTGGCCTCTCCGGGCAATTCATTGGGCATCGACATTGCCCTGATTTTTGGAAAAATGATGATTCTCATTGTCTTTTTAGCCATCTTGGAACGATTCGTCCTCAATGCCTTGTTTAAATTTTTTGCACGCTCAGCAGAATTGTTGTTCATTGGCACACTGGGTTATTGCATGGGAATTGCTGCTTTATGTGAAGTCGTGCATTTTTCTCCAGAAATTGGTGCTTTCCTGGCAGGAGTTTCCTTAGCGGCTTTGCCATATAAATTGGAAATTGAAGGTAAAGTCGATCCTCTGAAAACCTTTGGTATCATCTTGTTTTTCATTACTTTAGGTTTCAACCTGGAATTCAATGCCGAGATGTTGGATTTGATTGGCATTGCTTTAGGACTCACTTTATTCGTCGTGTTTGTGACTCCTGTCATTATGATTGTCATTGGTTATCTGACCAGGTTGAAAAGTCGAACGTCCTTCATGATTGGTGGCATCATCAATCAAATCTCCGAATTTTCTCTCATTCTAGCCACGCTTTCTTTGCAAGCCGGTATTTTCACTCCAAGGGAATTTGTCATCATCACCCTGACGTGTTTGGGAACGTTTTTCTTGTCATCTTTGGGACATCAAATGCTGGATCAAGCCTATGTAGTGTTCCGAGGACCATTGCAATTTATGGATCGTCGCAGTGCTCCCATTCAGCATGACGATATCGGCTTCGAATTGGAAGATCATGTGGTGTTGCTTTCATATAATGAATTGTCTGAAGAAATTGCATCCTTTTATGATGAACGGGGGGAAAAGGTCCTGCTCATCGATTTAGATCCTGAAATCCATGCCCATTTTCATGGTCAAGATGATCACCACATTGTTGCCCAATATGCCGACATGGAAGACCCCGAAGTTTGGCATGAGTTTGCTTTTGATAAGGCCAAAATTGTGATTTCGTGCATGATTGGAGGTCAGGACGCCGAAATTCAAATCGCACGGTTTCTGAAAGAAAGGAATCCCAATGTCCCGTTTTTAGCGGCTACGGATTCTCATGAGGAAACGTTGCAGCTATATGAGATGGGAGTGCGCTATGTGATCCAAACGGAATACTTAGCCGCACTCAGTTTTCGTCAGATTTTGGGAGACGAATTGAAAAAACGAGACACGGCCTTTATGGAGATTGGGCAAGCCCACTATGAAGAAACCAAACGCATCCAAGCTAGCATGGATAAGATTTTTAAATTGGTTTAGTGGCAAAATAAGTCCCTTATGGATTATACTAAATAGAAAACTCTTAGAACCTGTTTGGAAAAGATGGTTCGTCGCGAAAAATCAATCTCGTTGAGCGGATTTTTGAGAAAATTTAAGGCGAATAGCGAGCCTATTTAACGAAAATTTTCTCAAAATAGACGCCAATGAGGCGGTTTTGCAGCAGAATGAGGTTTTTCAAACAGGTTCTTATTCAGGAAATATTTTTTGAATCTCCATTTGAATGAACTCAGGCTCAGATTTAATTTTTCGAGATAAACCAAAAAAAATGTGATTTTCTCCTGTCAGATAGGCTCTTGTTGCTTCCAATCCATCTTTTGTCAATCCGTGGATCTCTTTCACGATTGTAGGGTCAATCAAGAAACTCATTGTTTGCTCAAAAATCTTTTTCAAACTCTTGGTTGATGCATGCGTTTGTGCGTATCGTAAAATAATGATTTTAATCACTTGTTGAGGAAATACAGAATACAGATTATTCTGTTTTGGTGGAGGGTATAAAATATTAAAAAAATATGTATCTGGCAGGCCACGTAAGACAGGTTGGGTGACAAAATTTGGAGTCGTATTCTTCAGAACATTTCTTTTCTTTGGTAAGTGATCAAAGCTCTCTTCTGTTTTGAATTCAAACAAAATAGTGGTTTCTTCGAGCTGACAGGAAAATGTATTAATATATTGGAGTGTCACTTGAAGTTCAGCATCCTGAGTCACCATCAACCGTCCAAAATGACCCTTTTTGATATATTTAGCTCCATTTAGAATCGTTTTAAGTTGATGTTTTACACTTTCATCATTTTGGATTGTCCATAATTTGAAATCATGATTTTTAAAGGTTTCCCACAGTTGCTGATAGTTTTGAGTGGAGTTGAAAGAAATACCTTCTTGAAATGTTCCTTTAACAAGTTGGTAATCAGAACCAGGAAAAGATTCGGGTGTAGAGGGGAGCATAGAGGACGGAGTTGAAGAAACATTTATTTGTATTTCTTTTGGCAAATCATGAGAGGACAAGTAATCACCAGTACTCACTAATATCGCACGCTCGATCACGTGCTCTAATTCTCGAATATTTCCTTCCCATGACCATTGCTGTAAACATTTTAAAGCGTCTGGCGTAAGCCCTTTGATTCGCTTCGAGTTTGATTTTTGTGTAATAAAATACCGGATCAGTAACTCTATATCAGATATCCGTTCTCGTAAAGAGGGTAGAGGAATCGTGATTGTATTCAGACGATAGAAAAGATCTTTACGGAAAGTCTTTTTCTTAATTTTCTTTTTTAAATCCTGGTGGGTTGCACTGAGAATACGTACATCTGTGCGAATGGCATCTGACAATTTATTACTCCCTACTGGAAAAAACTCTTGTTCTTGCAAAACTCTCAACAATCGTGATTGCAAGTCTACGGGCATATCGCCAATTTCATCCAAAAAGAGAGTTCCTCCGTTGGCTAATTGAAAAAAACCTGTTTTATTGCCAAATGCTCCTGTGAATGCTCCTTTTTTATGCCCAAATAGTTCACTCTCCAGAAGCCCTGACGGAATAGCACTGCAATTGATAGGAACAAACGGTTTCAAGCGTCGTTGACTTTGACGATGGATCTCCCGAGCGACCAGTTCTTTGCCTGTTCCTGTTTCTCCAAGAATCAAGATAGTACTATCTGTGGGGGCTGTTTGTTCTATCAAACGTCTCACCTGTTGAAAACTATTGGAGGTTCCAATGAGTTCGCGGTGAACTTCTACCGTTTGTGATCGGAAAGTATTGCTCAGTTTATATTCGTTAGAATGAGCTTTTCTCGACTCTGAAATTTTCTCTGCTTTGATTAAAATCTCTCTCAAAATACGTGGGTTATTAGAATCATCTAATTCCGTTTTTGGGAGATAGTCGTCAAATTTAAAATCTCGTAGTGCTCTGATGACTGTCTCAATACTGGGATATCCGGTCAACATGATGATGACAATGTGCGGAACTTGTTGCTTCATTTGCCGCCCTGTTTCAAAACCATCTAAAATTGGCATCATCATATCGATGATCGCCACATCGTGCTGAGCCAACTGATCCACTGGAAGCTCCAATGCTTTCTTTCCGTTAGGAACACACGTTACATGGTGTCCAAAATCTTGCTCCAACAGCATGGTGAGATAGTCACTAAATTCTGGTTGATCATCAATTATTAAAATGTTCATAGGCCTTAAAGGTTTCAGATGCTAGGTTTTAATAATCATTTCACTAGTCTATTCCTTACTTATTAGTTTTGACTAGTATTTTTTATCATATATTAGTCCTTCCTTTTTTAAAAGAGTCTTTCTGAGCCAATTCATTAATTTGTCACAAGTTAAATTTTATTTTTAGTGAAAGACTTGATCTTATTTTCAAACCATTTGTTTTTGTAGCGGTTTGATCTCTTCTTTGTACTATTCCAGTGATCCTCTAATGCGTTGTATAGAATACTGTCGGCTAAGATTATGATTATTAGTTGGAATTTCTTAATCATATAAGAATGAATTTGGAATGCAATTTGTAGATGAAAGAATGTGGACAAAAAAGAAATGCTAAATAATAACTAGTTGAGTGTCACGAGATGCTATCCAGGATTTTGATTATTGATGATGACATAGAGGTATGTGAATACGTCCAAGAGGTATTGCTGGAGTTTGTAAGTGAAATTAATTTTCTTCTCCACCCTAACTTATTATGGGAAACCCTGAAGAAAAAATCCACTGATTTGATTTTAATGGACATCCACATGCCTCAAGTTGACGGACTTACTTTGCTAAAACAACTGAAAGCACATTCTGAATACCATACTATTCCAGTGATTATGTTGACTGGGACAAAAGATGAGGAAATTTTCACACAATGTTTTGAACAGGGAGCGTTTGATTATATTCATAAACCTTTCAACGATGCCGTATTAACAGCCCGTGTGCGCTCAGCCTTAGAGATAAGAACAGCTTTTCAGAAAAGGAAAGAAACAGTCCAGCAATTCATTGATATGCTGAATGTATCAATGGAAAAGAAGATTGAAGAGCTTTCCAGGCAATTTGTCCATTTAGCCAAGATTCATACCAACGAGTTAACAGAAAAACAAATAGAACAAATTCAGATTTTAAAAAAGGTTCCTCTGTTCCAGCAGCTCAATCCTTTTGATCTACGACAAATCGCTCAACACTTAACGCTGCAATCCATTGATATAGGTCAAGAGTTGCTCACTGAAGGTCAAACTGTCCAGGCCATCTATATCATCAAAGAAGGAATGGTTGATGTTCTGGTTAAAGAAGATCGTGTTGCCCAGAGAGAGCCGGGTGATTCGATTGGTGAAATGTCTTGTTTTTCAGAGAATCAGCTCGCTTCTGCGACCGTACGCGCTGTTGTTCCTTGCCAAGTTTGGAGTATGAGTCGGGATTCTTTTTTGAGCATCATCGATCATATTCCTGAGTTACGTACACAGATGTTTGATATTCTGACGGCCCGTCTCAGAAAAATCACCCAGCGCTTCGGTGAAATTCTGAAGCATGTTCCTCATGGAATTATACAAATTGACTTGGCAGGAATAATTACAGAAGAGTTTTCCAGCCGATGCGCTGAGTATTTGGGTATTTCTCAGCTAAAAGGTCAATCCTTGGGAACTCTTCTCTTTGCAGAACAAGAAAGTTTAAGAAAAAAATGGGAGGAAACTCTGGTTTCATTGCACAATAGAAATGCAGTGCCTTTAGTTGAAAAAATTAATCAATTACCAGCAGAAGTGATATACAAGCACCCTGATGGAGACAATCGTATTTTTACCTTATTCTATTACACTGTTTTGGATGAACAGAATCACCTGGTGGGGTTGGATATAGGAGTGGATGATATTACCCAAAATAGACATTCTCAACATGAATTGTCTTCTTTCCGCAGTATATTGACCAATTTGGAACAACTGTTCATTTTGTTCGATGTCGAGTCAGGACGGATTGTCCAGGAAACGATTACAAATTCTCAGTTGGGGCAGGCGCATTTTCCCTATTGGCAACATTTAAAAGGAAAATCATTAGCAGAGACAATCTTATATGAACAGGATGCTGTCAAGCTCAGTCACTTGCAGCGTTGGCTTCATATGTTGCAAGATCCTTTTTGCTTGCAATCCATGCCCTATGAAGAATTGATGCAACTGGCACCTGTTTTTTCTTTTGAAACCGCTGTAGGACAAATAACCGAACTATCTTTCACCATCAACAAAAATAATGCAGAAACTTATTCCGAAGTATTGGGCTATTTCGATTTCATTGAAGAAGAGCAATCTGTGATTCAGGATGTGAGTGGTTCCATGATGGTATTGATGGAAGAAGTAGCCGCTTCGGAAGAAGAATATCATTATTCATTAGTGGAAGCTCTCAACGAGATGCGAACTTCTATTGAAGCAATTCAGGAAAAGAGTGCCAACCTTCATCTTTTAGCAAAAAACCAACAAGAAATTGCTCGGTTACTCCATTCGTTGAAAGGGCTGGCACAGTCGTTTCGGCTAAAAGAAATCGCAGAAGCCACTCATGTGGTCGAAACTATTTTACAAGAGTTTCTGAAACAGGGGCAGACGTCCTCTACCTGCCAACAGATGGAAACAGCTCTCCAGTCTTTGTTGGCAATGATTATTGTTTCAAGTAGCCTGTGTCAATCCAAACCCGCTCAAGATCTAGGATGCACGCGTAGTCATCCTCCTGAAATACGAATAACGTACTCTCATTTCCAACAACTCAAACAGACGTTGGAACATGTGATTGAGACCAGCTATGATTCCGATGCTTTTGAAAAAAATCGGAAATTGTTAGAAGTCTTGTGGAAAGAAGCCGATCTTATGGAATTGACAAAATTGAGTAAAATTTATCCACGACTACAAAATATTGTACAAGATACAGGACAGGTACTGCACAAGAAGGCACAATTTTTAGTAAAGGCCGAATCAGAATGCCATATGCATATCAATGTAGCTAATGCACTGCACAATGTTTTGATTCATCTGGTAAAAAATGCCATGCATCATGGAATAGAGCCAAGCAAGGAACGCCATCTATTGCAAAAACCAAAACAGGGACTGATTGAATTACTCGTTGTAGATCAAGGAGAGAAAATTTACCTCACTTTAAGAGACGATGGTGCCGGATTGAATCCCAAAAAAATTTTGAATCGTGCGATTGAATTGAAATTACTGTCGCCCCCAAGAGCAGATAAGTTGCTTAATATGAATGATTGGAATTCCATTTATCAACTGATTTTCATACCTGGTTTCAGTACAAGCCACTCTATTTCAACAATTTCAGGCCGTGGAATTGGCATGGATGTTATTAAAACAGAAATTGAAAAGTTAGGGGGAACGATCAACTTTGAGTCGGAAGCAGGTAAAGGGACCTCCATTACTTTCACCCTTCCTGTTCAAGAAAATCGAGTTATTACAAAACCTGTGATGATGTATTAGTCATAAGAACCTGTTTGGAAAAGATGGTTCGTTGCGAAAAATCGACCTCGTTGAGCGGATTTTTGAGAAAATTTAAGGCGAATAGTGAGCCTATTTAACGAA
>JANQHV010000527.1 GCA_028282505.1 SAR324 cluster bacterium
TTCGTTAAATAGGCCGACTATTCGCCTTAAATTTTCTCAAAAATCCGCTCAATGAGATCGATTTTTCGCAACGAACCATCTTTTTCAAACAGGTTCTTAGTTTGCCGCATCATAAATCCTTATTTTTTCAGTTCAACCTGAAATGTATATTCCTTTATCATACCAAACCAGTTTTTTCGACTGATTGTCACCGAGGTCATCTCCCCAGGTTTTTTGTCCAACATGATCAGCTTGATATCACCTATTTTTTTGACAGACTGTCCAGCCAGCGATATGATTCTATCCCCCACTTTCAATCCTTCTTCTTTTGCTGCACTATCTTGGGAAAAACCTGCAATAGAAACCCCTTGGCTGTGATTGTTCATAAAAATCCCTAATTTTCCGTTGGGAGGAAGATGCACCGGGGAAGAGAACAATAAAAAATCCGATTTTTCTGGAACAATCGCTGTGCCGTCATCATGCAGGACAATTGCTGATGAGGCTGGCAGACGTCGTGATACCCTCTTTGGAATACCCGAACCATAAGCAAGATGGCCCGCCCCTGCCAAAACCACTAGTTTGGTGCCAGGATTGTTGAGTAAGTAGCCAACTGCTTGTTCTGCCATGGTTTCATCCCAAACATATTGTGCGTCAGCAAAATATTCAAACTTACTCATGCCGGATCTTGGATGTTTTTCAAAAACCTCACGAAGTCGTTTTCGATAGGCTTGATCGGAGCGGTCAATCGATGTAGATATGTATTGTTTTTCTTCTGCTGTTAAACGGTCTATCCCAATATGAGCAACCTTGGACGTCACTTCATCCGGTGCATTCAAGGCAATGAGTGGAATTTTTCTTTCTTTCGCAAAACTCAAGATGGGGCGATAATGACGGTAATCGTAGCGCCAGCGTTGATAATATTCGGTTTTTTCAAGCATCGTCTGCTCCGATATATCTCCAGCAACATATTGATCCAGGTATTGCTGATACGGAATTTGAAAATACTCCAATCCAATGGCCAGTTTGGGATTTAACGCATGCAATCGTTTAATAATTTCAAGCTGATTTAGATGATGGTGATAGAAACCATGGAGTTCGCCAATATATATGATCTGTTTGGCAGCCAGCTCTGATATCAAAGGATCGAGCTGAGCAATACTACTTGTACGAATCCCTAAAGGTGGGGAATAAGCATCGTGCTGAACTGGAGGATGGCCTGGGTGACTTACCATAGGAGCTTTTACTAGTGGTTTGCTGCTTTGGCAAGCAAGCATGAAAAAACCGATCAATACAAATACCAAAACTTTACAGTAATTTATCAAATGCATGTGTTTACAGTTATGTAGGTTAGCAGTGATATTTATTCATGTTACGTGTATATTTTTACCAACAGGGAATTCTTTGTAAAGACATAAAGGTTTCTCACCCAAAAGTACTCAGAATGATCGGAAAAGCCGTATAAGGTTCAATCCGAATTGTGACAGGCCCTTCACGTTGCCAATCTGCTCTTGAAAAAACATGGGCTTTGATCTGATTCTCTGTCAATAGCTTGATTTTGAGAACTTGTTGGTCACTGGAAAATTCAATCTGTTGAATGATACCATGTCTTGATTTAGTTATTAGAGCTCTGACCTCCTATTAACTACTCCCAAGACCGTGTAATGAATGAATCTACTAAAGAACAGCCCTTAGAGCCCATTAGAGAATTCATAAATCTTGTTTTTTATGTCATCCTGACGGTACGCCGAAGCGGTGAAGCGAAGGATCTCTAAACGACTGATATATGATAGATTCTTCGCTATGCCGCTTCGGCGTACCGTCAGAATGACAAATCGTAAAAAACGAATTCTCTAACAGGTTCTTAAAACAAGGAACCATAACAATACCAATGGAACGGAAAAATTATTCGTACCGAAGGAACAATTGACAGCACCAGCCGTCAACTCTTTGTGGTGGCACAGGTCGATGATCCATACAGCCGACGAAACGAAGGGATGCCTCCTTTAAAAATCGGACAATTTGTTGAAGCAGAAATTGAAGGGAAACGATTAGAAAAAACGATCGTCATTCCTCATGGCTCCATCTATCAAGGCAATGAAGTTGTTCTTGTCGAACAAGGGAAGGTGCAACGCAAACCTGTCAATGCCCTCTGGAGTGATGCTCAACAAGCCGTGATTAATAAAGGACTCGACGATGGAGATATTCTTGTTTTGACTTCCGTTGGCTCTGTCACCAGTGGAACGCCCATCTCTGCTATCATTGATGGGAAAAAAGCAGAACGAAAAAGGAATAAAAAAGGGGGTGTGGAAGAGATCAATTTTTAATTCCTATGGCCGTTTCCTTAGGTTTTGGGATACTCTTTGCCACACTGGCGACATTAGTTGTTGTGCCTATCAACTATTTGATTTTAGAAGACATTGCTCAATTGTATCGGGCTCCTCAGCTTGAAAAGGTTCCTGCTGCCAGGCTTGGAACACAATCTTGAAATTAAGACAAGTTCACAAGTTTCTTTCCTAGAGTGAGAAACAAACGGTGCGGTAGTTCCGCCTAGATTTCCCTTTACATACAAAAATATCCGATGTTACTGTATGATGTAATTTTTGATTTTCCTATATGGAGAAGTTTCCAGCTGGTTCTCACTTCCATTGAAATGAGTCTGTTTATCAAAAGCGTTTCATGACAAAAAGTTTAATTTATATACTCTGGACTATGCTTTTTCTCGCTTCCTGCGGAGACCTGAAAGAGATCAACGGTCTTGAGGAATTTGTGGGGGCAGGGAAGGAAGAGAAAAAAGACGACGATGATGAGAGTGGCCTGGAAAAATTGAATGCATTGCAAGAGGAAACGGACCCGATACTTACCGGTGTCTTATTGGATGCGCCAGTGGAAGGGGTCTCTTACATTTCCAGTATTTCCGGAATCACAGACAAGAACGGTAGATTCTTTTACCGTCGCGGTGATAATGTACAGTTTGTGATAGGAGGAATTACGCTTGGAACTTCCCTTGGTCAAGAGCAAATATCGCCGGTCAATCTGGCCAGTCCTTCAATCACCGATCAAAAAACAGTCAATCTTTTGCGTTTCATCCAAACATTGGATGATGATGGAGATCCCAGCAACGGCATCACCATTCCATCTAAGGTGCGCACGAGCGCAGCCAGCATGAGCGTTGACTTTGATCAGCCTCCTTCAGTCTTTGAAACAACAGTTGCCACAAACATTTCAACTCTGACCTCCAACCTGACAATCGGTTCGACTGGTTTGAGATCTGCTGCTGTAGCAGTATCCCATTTTCAAGATACGGTAACTGCCAGTCAAGCAACAGGTAACGTAATCACAATCGTGCTAAACGCACCCACCGATATCAGCCTCACTTCAACAAGCATTGCTGAAACCACCAATAATTCAGCGACAGTGGGAACCTTCGCCACCACAGATTCTGACAGCGGCGACAGCCACACTTACTCCCTGGTTTCCGGGACGGGTTCTGACAACAATGCCTCTTTCAGTATCGACGGCAGCACCTTAAAGACAACTGTTGCCACCGATTATGAAACCACTACCCTTTACAACATTCGTATCCGCACAACGGACTTGACTGGCCAGACTTATGAAGAAGGGTTTCAGATCACGGTGAGCAATGAAAATGAAGCACCCACCGATATCAGCCTGAGTTCCAGTACCATTTCTGAATCGGATGCTTCTGGAACTACGGTAGGCACGCTGACCACCACGGATTCCGATAGCGGAGACACACACACCTATTCTCTGGTTTCCGGGACGGGTGATACGGATAACGCTTCTTTTACCATTTCAGGGGATACGTTGCTCACAGCAGCCACCTTTGACTATGATACGGCCACCACAGCCAGTGTTCTGATCCGCAGCACCGATTCAACCGCTCTAACCTATGCTAAATCTTTCACCATCACCGTCACTCAGCCGGGAACAACAACAACGACAACAACAACGACAACAACGACAACAACCTTTGCTCCCACAGACATATCTCTTAGTGCAAGCAGCGTAACGGAGAATCAACCGACTGGCACAACAGTGGGAACGTTGAGTTGTACGGATCAAGATTCATCCAGCTTCACTTATTCCATCATTGCAGGCAGTACCAACTCCTACACTATCTCAAACAGCAGTCTGCTAACGGCACAGATACTAGACTATGAATTGACTTCAACCCAAAGCGTGACAATTCGCTGTTCTGATAGCGATTCAAACCACTATGATGAAAGCTTTACCATTTCCATAGCGGACACCTTCAACTCAGAAGCCTATCTCAAGGCTCCCAATGCGGGTAGCGATGATCAATTTGGCTATTCTGTGGCTGCTTCTGGCAACATGGTGGTAGTGGGAGCCTACCAGGAAGACAGTGCTCAGACGACCATCACCAACGGAACAACAGCCGCTTCAGATAACGATGCCTCTGATTCAGGGGCGGCTTATATTTATTCAGTAAGTGGCATAACCTGGAGCCAGGAAGCCTACCTCAAGGCCCCCAATGCGGAAACTGGAGATAAACTTGGTTGGTCTGTGTCCATTGACGGCGATACAGTTGTAGCAGGAGCCTACCAGGAAGACAGCGCCCAGACGACCATCACTAACGGAACAACAGCCGCTTCAGATAACGGTGCCAATTTATCGGGAGCCGCTTATGTCTTTAAGCGCAGTGGAAGCACTTGGAGTCAGGAAGCCTATCTCAAGGCCCCTAATGCGGGAAGCAGTGATCAATTTGGACATTCAGTGTCCATTGACGGCGATACCATTCTGGTTGGAGCCAATCTGGAAGGCAGTGCTCAAACGACGATCACCAACGGCACCACGGCGGCTTCAGATGACGGTGCCCCTAATTCTGGAGCGGCTTATGTCTTTAAGCGTAGCGGAAGTACCTGGAGCCAGGAAGCCTATCTCAAAGCCCCCAATACGCCGTCTTTATTTGGATATTCAGTGTCCATTGACGGCGATACGGCTGTGGTAGGAACCCACCTTGAAAACAGTGCTCAGACGACCATCACCAACGGCACCACAGCTCCTACTAACAGTGGTCTCAATATATCAGGAGCGGCTTATGTCTTTAGACGCAGTGGAAGCACCTGGAGTCAGGAAGCCTACCTCAAGGCCCCCAACGCGGGAAGCTTTGATCACTTTGGCTGGTCTGTATCCATTGACGGCGATACGATTGTGGTAGGCGCCTACCAGGAAGACAGTGCTCAGACGACCATCACTAACGGCACCACGGCGGCTTCAGATGACGGTACCAGTAATTCCGGAGCGGCTTATGTTTTCAGACGCAGTGGGAGCACCTGGAGCCATGAAGCTTACCTCAAAGCCCCCAATGCGGGAGATACCGATTATTTTGGTGCGACTGTATCCATTGACGGCGATACGATTGTGGTAACGGCTACCCTGGAAGACAGTGCTCAGACGACGATCACCAAAGGCACTACAGCCGCTTCGGATAACGATGCCAGTAGTTCCGGAGCAGTTTATGTCTTTAAGCGTAGTGGAAGCACCTGGAGCCAGGAAGCTTACCTCAAGGCCCCCAATGCAGGAAGCTCTGATATTTTTGGTGTTTCTGTGGCTGTTTCCGGCGATACTTTTGTAGTTGGCAGTCACATGGAAGACAGCGCTCAGACGACCATCAGCCATGGTGCTATAGCGGCTTCGGATAACGCCAACGATGTGGGAGCAGTGTATATCTTTAAGGATTGATTCCTAGGAGGAGCTTATCAGGTACTGCAGTCACTCTTACTCAATTTTTGATTTTCCTATAGCTCCAAAGGGAGAGCGAAATATTTGCTGGGGAGTTACCATATCTTTTTGACGTTATACTAATGTTCTAAAATTTCAAATAGCTCTTTGGGATGATCAATCAAATAGTTTGGTTTCATTTGCTCTAATGCTTTACAATTATTATAGCCCCAACTGACACCGATTATTTGTATTCTCGCTTTTTTAGAGGCTTCAATATCCCTTGAATTATGATAGGATGCTAAGATTGCTTCCTTTTTCTTTGAATTCCAAGTTTTTTCATTCGAAAACGCAGAGTACTAGGATTCATCCTGAGAATCTCCGCAGCTCCTCCAGGACCAGCAACTTGCCAGTCGACTTGATCCAGTACCGAATGGATATGGTCGGCAATGGCTTCATCCATCGTCCGAGGAGGTTTGAAGGAGGTACTGGTGATCTGAGCACGATGGAAGAAATGATTTGGAGATAAATTAGGAAATTGTAGAATACCTCCTTGTGATATAATTAAGGAACGCTCTACAATGTTTTGCAGTTCACGAACATTGCCTGGCCAATCGTAGGCTTGGAGTTGCTCTAGATCATGGCGGTTGATTCGGGGAGGCGGGAGGATATTCATTTCTTGTGCTTTTCGTTCTACAAAATATTGCACCAGCGATGGAATATCCTCCCTGCGCAGACGAAGCGGGGGAATGTGAATCGGGAGGACATTCAATCGATACCAAAGGTCTTCTCGAAAGGTTCCTTGGCGAACCATTTTGCCTAAGTCTCGGTGAGTTGCTGCGATCACACGCACATCGACTTCAACCGTTTGTATCCCTCCCAATCTTTCCAGACAATGCTCCTGCAAAACTCGCAATAATTTCACCTGTGCTTCCGGGCTGAGTTCTCCAATTTCGTCCAGGAATAGTGTGCCTCCATGCGCACGTTCAAATCGGCCTCGTTTTCGTTCGGTGGCACCGGTAAATGCTCCTTTCTCATGCCCAAAGAGTTCGCTGTCCAATAAGGTATCGGGGATGGCTCCACATTGCATAGAAATCATCGGCCTCTTCCTTCGAGGGGACGCCATGTGAATGGCATGGGCAATGACTTCTTTTCCTGTGCCGGTTTCCCCTAGGAGCAATGCAGAACTGTTTGAGGGCGCAATTTGACGAACCTGTTCCATGACTTCCCGCAGCCCAAAATCCGCTCCCACCACTTCCACCCCAACAGATCGTTTGAGATCTGCCGAGAGAGCACGGTTGTCTTCGACCAGTTGATCTTTCAACCTTACCAATTCTTTATATCGACGGGCATTGAGCATGGCAATTGTGAAGGGTTCCCGAACGGATTCTATCAATTCTGAATCTTTGAGGGTATATCGATCAAGTCCTTTCGCGGAGATCAATAAAGCTCCAATCTCTTCTCTCTGAATTTCTAACCGTAAGAAAAGAGCCGAATGGGTGTAGAGTCCTGGAAACATGTGAAGCATTTCATCAGGTTGACCGTCCGGTCGATTGATTACGGTGACTAGAGGTTGGTCGGTGGGTTTGGTATGGACATAATTGAGATCTTCTTCAGTAAGAACAATCTCCAGAGAGCCACCAATCCAGATATAAGAGGCGTTTTCCTGAGCTGTTTTTGCTACAACATAGATTCTTTCTGATGCCAGATCAGAAAAGCCCAATCCGATGGTTTCGGCAGGAATGAATTGTTTGATGTACTCGAAAGATTGTTTTAGAGCTAAGTCGATATCCAGACTGCCGCAAATCCGTAGGGTTACCTCTTTGAAAAATTCGTTCTTTTCCACATTCATAAAATTTCTATTTGTTGATGGTGGCTACTTGACAAAATAGGTTTCCATTTCCCCTTTTCCTTTTACCTGAATGACTCCTCGGCTTTCAGATTCATATGATTCACGGATCAATTGATGAGTGTTTGGAGAAATATGAATTTTTCCCGGTAAACCATGGGATTCCATCCGTGCGGCGATATTCACCGTATCTCCCCATAAGTCATAAGTAAATTTGTTTTCTCCAATCACACCGGCAACCACTGTTCCGGAGTTAATTCCAATCCGTAGTTGAAGGCTGGTTCCGTTTTCCTGATTGAAGTTTCCAATAAATTCCAACATTTGTTGAGCGCATCGGATGGTTACGGTGGCATGATCTTTACGGATTTCAGGAACCCCAGCAGCTACCATGTAACCATCTCCAATGGTTTTGATTTTTTCGAGTCCGAGTGAAAGTACGATTCTGTCAAAGCCTGTAATGATTCCATTGAGAACCTTCACAACTTCTTCTGCAGAGCGAGAGTTGGAAAATTTCGTGAATCCGACAAGATCGCTAAACAAAATAGAGGCTTCGGAAAAATTGTCTGCAATGACTCCTGATTGTTTTTCCAAACGATCCGCAATTTTAGAAGGGAGGATATTCAACAGCAATTCTCGTGTCCTTCGATGAGCACGATTCAAATTTATTTCTGCGGTTTCCGCTGTAGACGAGAATAAGTAGATCGCAATGACTGAGAAGAACATGATATTGAGCAGATTTAAATGGTAAATCCACTCAAGGTAATAGGGAACGATTTGGTAATAGGGGGGAGTATGTTTAAGTACTAAAACTGCGAAAATCAGACAACCGAAACTCAGCAAAAGCAACCCTGTTTTCGTTAGCCAAGTCCATCGATATCCTACAAATATCAACATTACCTGTATGATGAGCCAGAGATAGAAACCCGACTCCCAACCTGCCAAATAGGTGATCGATAATGCAAAAAATAATCCTTCAAAAGAAGCGATAAAAAGAGCTAAGTGATGCTTTCCCATGCGACTGACAGGATATAAAACTAGAAAAGTAATGCTGCTGATTCCATTCACCAAAGTCAGCCAAAAAAGCTCAAAAAAATAGGTGAACAAAAGAAAGATTGTGGCATGTCCCATTAAACTAAAGAGCATTCCTGACTGAACTACACGACTCGTTCGCTCCAAATGAGGGTCATCTTCGGGGGGGAGTGCGGGTTTTATGAATAGAGGTTTGAGTTCAGAAAGCATAATCTCTCCTAAAAAAGAAACGCAATATACAACGTTCAGCGTAATATATTACGCTTTAGAAATCAATATACTGCGTCTTCTTTTTTATTTATTTTAAAATAATCAATGATTTCAAATGTTTAATTCATGGCACATTCCTTGAGATAAAGAGGGATAAGATCAATGAAAAAAGCAAGGAAATGGAGTTGAGACAATGGATGGAATGAAATGGATTGAACTGATTCGGGTGCGGTCCTCCGTAGGAGTTCTACAGGAGGCAATGCCGCTTCTACAAAAGCAGATTCAGGAAATTGAAAAAACAGCAAAGGCAGAGACATTTTTTATGCAGCATGCCTTGTATGATGGGGATCTTGCTGTAGTCGTGATGTGGTTGAACGAGATTCGACCACAAAAAACAAGAGAGGGGTTGATGATTGCGGAGTGGTTACAGGAACTAGGAACCGTAGACCATGCTGTTTGGATTCCCGCTGTCGAAAATATTCTACCCCTACCCCCCGATGAAAAGGCGGAAGAAGTTAACATTATCTAATCAAGAACCTAAGAGGGCGTTTAAAAGAAAGGAGTGAATATGTTGGCCAATTATGTAGCGAATATGATGATCAAACCAGGGAAATCTCCGGTGTTTAACAACCCGAAAAATTTCGGACTGGATTATGAAGACGTCACCTTTAAAGCCAGCGATGGAGTTACCCTTTCTGGTTGGCTTGTCAAGGGGGGGCAAGACAAGATAATCATTCAATCCCATTTCGGAGTGCAATGCAGTCGTGCGGGGTATACTCCAAAAGGCCAAGGTATGATCAAAATGTGGAAGGAGGATATTGAATTTCTTAATCAAGCAAAATATCTGGTCAATGCGGGGTATTCAGTATTGATGTATGATTTGCGTAATCATGGAGAAAGCGGGAAAGGTACCTGCCCCTGGATAACCTGGGGACCTGAAGAAGCCAAAGATGTGATTGCGGCGGTAGACTATATTTCCAATCATCCCAATTATAAGAGTAGTCAAATTGGCTTGTTGAGTATTTGTATGGGAACCAGTTCAACGGCATTCGCATATGGAGTTGAAAACGGCTTGCAGAACTACAAAAACATCAAAGCACTGGTATCCGTACAACCTCTCACCTATGCTAAGTTTGTCAAAGCAATGGGAGTGCCGAATTTTTTGGTCAAGCGTGCCAACAAACCCATTCAGGAAAAAACAGGAATCGATTTTAGTCAAAATACTTTCATGCCCAGTGTAAAAAAAATTACGGTGCCAACGTTGCTAATTCAAAATAAAAATGACCCTTGGACCAATCTGGATTTGATTAATGAGTATTACAATGAATTACGAATGGAGAAAGAAATGTTGTGGCTGGATCTTTCTAACAAAAGAGCTGCTGCTTATGATTGGATTGGGAAAAATCCGGATAAAATTCTGGAATGGTTTGGTAAGCATCTTAGATAAAAAGGAGAAAACAATGAGAAAATGTAAATTTGAGTGGATCTTTCTACTAGGGATTATTCCGGTTTTGTTGGGATGCAAATCGGTTCATACGGAACTGTTCATTCCTGCTGAATCCGAGGTGATATGGTCTATATTGATGGATGAAACATCCTATAAAGAATGGCATCCTGTTCTTGTTCCGCTTGAAGGAGAAAAGCTGAAAGAAGGGGAGACGTTGAAATACACGATGATCAGTCCAAATGGGAAAAACAGCGAAGTAGAAGCGAAGGTCGTTGAAATGATCGAGAACAAAAAACTAAATCAATATGGAGGAATTTGGGGAATCATGACCTTTGACCACACCTATCTTCTTGAGCCTGTCGATGGCGGTACCAGACTCATACAACATGAAGAATATCGTGGTGTGTATGTCCCCTTTTGGGATCCTGGTTGGGTGGAAACGGGCTACCAAAAAGCAAATGCAGCACTACGAGATAAGGTTATCAAAATGAACAAAGTAAATAACAATTAATCACTAATCCAAGTAGGAGGATACATGAAAAAAAAACAAGTGGTATTGGTAACTGGAGCCTCGGCAGGAATCGGGAAAGACACAGCAAAATCCTTAATTGCGGAAGGGTATACCGTATATGTCGTAGCTCGAAGAGTGGAAAACATGAAAGATCTCGAAAAGCTGGGTAGTATTTCCTTAAAGATGGATATTACCAAAGAGGAAGATGTGGTTGCGGTGGTTGAACAAATCAAAAAAGATCACGGCGGAGTGGACATTCTCATCAACAATGCAGGATTTGCCATCCAGGGGCCTGTAGAAGAAATGGCCATTGAAGAAGCACGCAGACAATATGATGTGAATGTCTTTGGATTGGCTCGGTTGACACAATTGGTTTTGCCTTATATGCGTGAAAAAAGAGCAGGGAAGATCATTAACGTTACCTCGGCAGCAGGTAAAGTGTATTTTGCAATGGGCGCTTGGTATGTTTCCACCAAGCATGCATTGGAAGGATGGAGTGACTGTCTGCGAGTGGAATTGAAGCCATTCAATATTGATGTCGTGATTATAGAGCCAGGGGCAATTTCAACAGAGTTCAATGATGTTTCTTTAAATCCGTTGGAAGAAAAGTACGGAAGCGGACCCTATGGAGAGATGGTGAAGTCCTTTGTCAAATTTTCTAAAGAGACGGAATCCACCAATAACAGTTCTCCTCCTTCCGTGATTACCAATGTAATTTTGAAAGCGATCAAATCGAAGCGGCCGAAAGCCCGGTATGCCGCGGGAGCAATGGCAAAACCAATAATGGCCTTACGGAAATGGGGAGGCGATAATGTGTATGACTGGATAATTCAAAAGATGGTTCGTTAAAGAAGAGAACAATGATCCGTTGATTTAGCGTGGTGTCTACGACACAATCTTGTTTTTTATAGGTTAGTGGCTATCACTACTGTTGATAGTGCTTGATGAGCTAGGTAAGATGGCTGCGCAGGAGCTGTTTTCATATGGTTGCTGCCATTATGGATAAACTGCTATACGTTGCAAAGAAAGGTATACTCACATCCAAATCACCTCAATCTG
>JANQHV010000528.1 GCA_028282505.1 SAR324 cluster bacterium
TTTTCGTTAAATAGGCCGACTATTCGCCTTAAATTTTCTCAAAAATCCACTCAATGAGGTCGATTTTTCGCGACAAACCATCTTTTCCAAACAGGTTCTCAGGTTTCCTCCCAGGTCACCTATACGCGTTACTAAGTTTTTTCGTGCGATTGCTCTATTGCATTACGGACAAGGACAGCGTAGCGATAAATCCCATGGACGAATTTGCCATAGGGCATGGTAATGAATAAACCGACAACCACCCCGATATGGATGATCAATAAACTGCCCATCAGTGGGGTTGAACGGAAAATGAGTAGCAGTAACCCAGTCAGACTTGTGAGAAAAAGTGAGACAATAAAACTCACATCCATCCCAAAATTCTTTTTTGAAGCAGGCATCGGGTCCATTCGTAGTTTTAAATAAAGCAGCCCTGATGTCCCGATCAATAAGGCAATCCCTCCAATTGTCCCCAATAAAACCGGTAAACTGAAGAAGGGATAGGGGGATGGTATATCCAAAACATGATGGTAGAAAGCAGCCACATTGGTTGAGGCAAAACAGAGCATGAATCCATAAAAGGTCGCATGGTGAAATTTACGTCGGATCATGCTGAAACGATCATCCGGATAATTGCAACCATGTCCACCTCCTGCTAAATATTTCAGCTGACAAGCATCGGATATTGCCTGCATGTGCGCTTTTATATTCTTCAATTCGCTTAAACGACCACCAGTCAAATGCCAAAAGTTCTTAAAGCTCATCAACATCCCTGCCAGTAATAATAAAGCCAAAACACTAATCGGCAATACCATCATCGCATAAGAAATCACCTGATAAAACGAATTTGGTCCAACATGAGTTCCTAAAATCACATTCGAATTTTGAAACAATAAGGTCACAAACAACACAAACAGAATGCTGACGATATGGATCAATGCCACCATTAATCCATTATGCTTGAACATCTTTTTAAAGATAGCCGGCCAAGCTGCTTCTTCATAAGTTTCCAATCGCAACTCAGCCAAGGTTTTGGGCACATTGATATTAAATTGGTGAGGAGGAGCATATTGACAAGCATAATAGCAATCACGGCAATTGTGACACAAATTAGCCAGGTACTTTAGATCTCCATCACTGAAGGTTCTGCGCAATTCCATAGCCGGAAAAACAGCACAGAATCCTTCGCAATAGCGGCAAGCATTGCAGAGCTCCATCACCCGTTTTGATTCTTTTAAGGCTACTGATGACATGATGCAGCCTCCTTTCCTGCAATACGACCAAACACAGTTCCAATAATCATCCCAAAACCAGCCATGTACCCCTGGCCCAAAATATTACCAGCCATGATCTCCCCTGCAGCAAAGATATTTTTAAATGGTCGCTCATCATTCATAAGAACCTGAGCGGATTTATTGACAGCTACCCCTAAATAAGTGAATGTGATTCCAGGTCGTAATGGATAACCATAAAAGGGAGGCGTATCCAATGCTCTAGCCCAATGAGTTTTTTGCGGACTTAAGCCATCCGTTGTACAATCATCGAGCTCATTTGAATTGAAATTACCAGGCTGAACTGCTGCATTAAAAGCATTTACGGTGTTCTCAAGCACTTCTGGATCGAGTGCCAACTTTACCGCCAGTTCATGAATGGAGTTGGCTTCAATTGGTGGAAAGACGGATGGCATAAACAGATTGATGCATTTGGAATCAATAATCGAATAAGCGATCTGGTCTGGCTGCTGTGCAACCAGTCGTCCCCAGATCGCATAGCGCTTGGGCCAGAAATCTTCTCCTTCATCATAAAACCGTTCTGCCTCTTTATTGACAACAATACTGAAAGGGACACAATCCAAGCGGGTGATGATCCCACCATCAAATTTAGGGGCCCGGGCATCAATAGCAACCGCATGACATTGGCGCGGATCCCCAATGGGTTTTGCCTCATTATCAAGCAGCACTTCTAACATGCGTCCACGATCATAGGGAGTGCCACGAATAATAAAATTATCAGCCGCATTCCCCCAGTATTTTTTCAGCCAGGCAATATTGGCCTGAAATCCACCGGAAGCTACTACAACACTTTTGGCCTTGAGGATGCGAGGTAGATTATCAATGAGAACTTCAGCCGATTCAAATTGACCGTTATTGATATTCAGATTTAGTGCTTCTGTATCATAGAGGATGTCAACACCCAGTTTTTCTGCAGTAGCATAATAGGCATTCATCAACGCTTTACCACCGCCCAGGAAAAAGGCATTGGTACGGGATAGACTCAAAGTACCCCGCATCGAAGGCTGAAACATGCAACCATGAGCTTCCATCCACTTGCCAATATCGTTTGATTCTCGAATCGTCAATTTGGCCAATTCTTCATTTGTATTGCCGCTAGTCACACGATATAGATCATCCCAAAACTCCTCTTCCTTATATGGTCCTGTCAAATGACTATTGGCTGTTTCATGCAAATAGCGTAAATTTCGAGTATGGCGACTATTTCCCCCGCGAAAATCTTTAGGAGAAGTTTCCAGTAGCAATACACGGGCTCCATTTTCCTTCGCAGTCATGGCCGCACACAGGGCAGCATTTCCTCCTCCAACAACCAAAACATCATATGTGTGTGAGAGATCAGGACAGTTTTCCGAAGTCATTTTTACTTTCTTGATATAAAATTATTTTAAACGAGCAAGTTCCTCATTATGTGAGTGTATTGATTTGAAAATGTGCGATTGTTTAATCAAGTTGAGAAAACTAATTTCAGCAAATATGCCATTTCTGTTTCCTGCCTTCTCAAAGAACAGATTTGCCCGTCTCATTAATTAATAATGTAAATAATATTAAATACTTAAAAATTTAAAATGCATTAAAAAAACCTGAATAATCGAACGAAATTTTCTATTTGCAATCCATTGGTGGTCAATTAGGTTGACATTTTGTTTCAAAATCTGAAACAGTCTGTTCAATTTTTAAAACATCATGCTTAATAAATAAGGGATTGGTCATATTTTCGGCCAGTTGTGTAAAAACGATTTCCCCTCCTTACCAAGGAGGGGATGGGGGAGGTTGTCGGTCAAAGTACCAACCCCTCCTAACCTCCCCTTAGAACCTGTTTGGAAAAGATGGTTCGTTGCGAAAAATCGATCTCTTTGAGCGGATTTTTGAGAAAATTTAAGGCGAATAGTCGGCCTATTTAACGAAAA
>JANQHV010000562.1 GCA_028282505.1 SAR324 cluster bacterium
CTTTAGTTCGTCTCCCTTTTCCTGGGGGAGGATTGAAGTGAGGGGGGGGATAAAATTAATTATCACTTTTTAAAGGTAACTTGGTATAAATTAAAGTAATGAATGTTTTTTATAAAGAGCATTCCAGCGAGAAACACGGCGAGCTGCTTCATTAATAGTACTGACAATATCATCCATTTTCACGGGCTTCTCAAAATAGTCGTAGGCCCCTCCCTTCATACACTGGATGACATATTCAAGGTTACTGTGTGCTGTGATGATGTAAACCTGAATCAATGGGTTCAATTCTTTAATTTCACGCAATAATTCCACACCAGTCATTTCAGCCATTTGAATATCGGTGATCACCACATGAAAATGGCTCCGTTGCAGAGCAGACAGGGCTTCTTCAGCTGTTTTCTCCAGGCTGACATGATGCCCCAATTTAGTCAAAGCTTTATTGAGGATCATTCTCACATTATCATCATCATCAACTACTAAAATATGAAGGGGGGTCCGTTCCTCTTTTTTCATCACATTCCTTTCTATAATATCATGACTAAGGTATGTCTTGATGCCTTATCTTAATCATAATTTTTCTCTTAATCTTACTCAAAAATGGATGTAAAATTGTGATAAAATTGGAGCGGCAAACCGCTAAGATTAAGAAAATTTATAAAACAAGACACACATAATATCAGGACAAACCAAAATCACACCATTCTAAGCATCAAATGTTATTATTCAGCCACTATAATTCAATGGTTCCTGGTGTTCTTTTGTGACTAAATAGTTACCATCAAACATAAGTTAAGGAAGATCCATTAAGTTTTTTAGAAATCCAACACGATTGTTTGCCGTCATTGCCGCATTGCCAATCAGAACAGCATCATAAGGTAGAGGAGCAATTTGCTGAACATCTCCGGGTTTATCAATACAACTGGCACTGATTAAAATTTTTCCTTCTTGTTCTTTCCAGGCTTGCAGTTCCTTGTTGGCATTCCACCATTGCACACTCACATCAATCCCTCCCTGGTGATAAGTTTGAGTCGGATCTGCCGGAATTGCAGCAATGGGGCGATTGTTGATCAAGAGTATATCCGGGTTGACTTTAAGAGCACGTGGCAACTCTGCTGGTACCGAACATTCAACAACAGCCTCCACACCAATTTGCTGCGCCATTCCGATGATTTCTTTCAATTCGCCTTCTTGAAAATAATGCACCAAGATCAAAGCAGCACTCGCTCCATGAAGGCGACCCTGTAATAACTGATAAACGTCTACAATGAATTCTTTGTGGAGAAGTGGTAATTTTGTCAATCGGCTCACAGCAGACAGTATTTCCAAAGAGCCTCCAAAGTATTTTTGATCCGTCAAAACGGAGATTGCTTTCACTCCTGCATTCTCATAGTCACAAACTATTGTTTCTGGGTTCAATGTTTTTACATTTTCCCGATTCGGAGCTTTTGCTTTGACTTCTGCAATGATAGAAAGTGTCTGATTGGGAGTGCGGAGAATCGCATGGGAAAACGAATGTGCAGGAGGCAAATCGTGGATTTGATGCCACAGTTCTTTTGCAGGGACTCTGGATTGTTGCAGGGCAATTTCTTGTAATTTTTCTGCACGTACTTTGTCTAAAAATGTTTGCAAAATGCCTCCTGATGTGTCTCATCTCTTTCTACTTTACGGAAAAGGAGATGAAGGAAAAATATTAAAAGTTTGATAATTTCACTTTCTTGATAAGAACCAGTTTGAAAAACCTGATTCTGCTGCAAAACCGTCTCATTGGCGTCTATTTTGAGAAAATTTTTGTTAAATAGTCTGACTATTCGCCTCAAATTTTCTCAAAAATCCGCTCAACGAGATCGATTTTTCGCGACGAACCATCTTTTCCAAACAGGTTCTAAGAAAGATTTTATCAATTTGGATAAAAAAACAAAAAAGTACAATCTAATAGTAACAGGGATGACGTGCCTATGAAGAAGTTCATCATTTTTTTGGGAATAATGGTGCTATTAGGAGCGGTATGCATTTCCCAACGCCAGTTTTTCCTCACCCAGTATGCTTATTTATTCACCGTCAATAACGCCACGAAAGGAGCTGATGCGTTGGTTGTTCTTTCGGGGGGCATGATGACTCGCTTACCCTATGCCATTGAATTATATCAACAACAATACGCTCCGCTGATTTTATTCACCGAAGAAAGGAAGCGAATTGTATCACCCCAATTGCAAAGTCTGGTGGGCTCCAACATCGCAACCGCTAAGAATATCATGGAAGCCCTGGGAGCAAAAGTGAAGTTTACGGTTGTTCCGTCTTCTAAAGGAGGGGCTACTTCTACCTTCGATGAAGCCTACGATCTCTTGCAATACAGCCGTCAACATGGCTTTCAACGCCTCATCATCATTAGTGATGCGTTTCATACCCGCCGTGCTTTTTATGCCTTTGAAAAAATATTTGAAAAAAGTGGTATTCAAATAGAAGCAATGGGGGCTCCCAATGCTATCTTTGATGAGACAAACTGGTGGCAGAGCGATGTTGGGATTTCTACTTACGTCTTGGAAGGAATCAAATACATTGTATACCGGTTTACCGATCAGAATGTGTCTTTTGTAAAAAATTATTGATATCGACCTTTTCTTGGTGCTCTCTTCCTTAGCATCCTGACCGCAGGGGGCCATCATCTAAATGGACAGCAATGAGTACTTTTGTATCAAGCGATCCAGTCTTTTTCGTAAAATTCCCAGCTCTTTTGCTGTACGAGATTTATTAAAATTGTTACGAACCAGGGATTTTGTGATAGCGTCTCGAATGTACTCATCCAAGGTTTTTACCTGGATTGGAGTTGTGATTGGTTTAACCACTTGATGGGTTTGGCTACACAAAAAACTACCCTCTACAGGCATCTCTAAAGGTAGATGGCTATCGTGATGGATAACTGCACGCTCAATGCAATGGGCCAACTCGCGTACATTTCCCGGCCAATGATAGTTGGTCAGCCGTTCTGTGGTCCGAGGAGTGAATCCTGGAATATGAGGAGCTAATGTCTTTAAAAAGTGATGTGCCAGTAAGATGACATCCTCCCCACGCTCTCGCAACGGAGGCAGATGAATAGGAAATACGGATAAGCGGAAAAACAAATCTGCACGAAAATTTCCTTTTTTAACCTCCTCTTCCAAATTTTTGTGCGTAGCTGCAATGATGCGTACATTGAGAGGGGTTGGTTTTTGACTACCGATTTTCCAAATTTTCTTTTCTTGAAGTACACGCAGAAATTTTGCTTGCAGTTCCAGAGGCAATTCTCCAATTTCATCTAAAAAGAGCGTGCCTCTTTGGGCTAACTCAAACTTTCCCTTCTTTGCTCCGATAGCCCCAGAAAAAGCTCCTTTTTCATGGCCAAAAAATTCACTTTCTGCCAATTCCTTCGGGATGGCGGCACAGTTGACATCGACCAATACATGACCTGCCCGATTGCTGTGGTTGTGAATGGCCTGTGCTACCAGTTCTTTACCGACTCCCGTATTTCCTGTGACGAGAACAGTTGTATCACGTACTGCAACTTTCTGAATCTCTTGATAGACTTGTAACATTTTTTCATTATCACCAATGAACTGCCCCAAATGCTTCCTGAGTGGTTTAGGTCGGGTTCCCTTGAGAAATGTATTTTGAGTGGGGGAGTCCATGCGAATGGCATGACCATTTATCGGAGTTTCCATAAGTCTCTTATTCTATTTGACTATCAACTTATTTCGGGACAAAATTTTTTCCGGTCCCTCCTTAACAACTAGAAAAGAAACAATCTCCTCCCCTTTTTCAAGGAAGGTAGGAAGGGGTTCGGTAAGGTACTGATTTCATTAACTGTCCCGTCTTAATGTAGATAGCCTTCTGTTTGAAGATTTATTTATTTTTTTAAATCATTGATTTTTTTATATTTTTATAAAATATCTATAAAGAATTCCCCCTAATGCGTAATTTCGCGGCGATGACTAAATAACGGTTTTCAAAAATTTGATTGTGGTGCGAATAAACGCATGATTTTTAGAATAAACAAATTCTAAAAAAATACCATTGATTGACTGCGAAATTTTAGGAAAAATTAGGAAGAATTAGGAATTTTATTTTACCTGGTATAAAAGCTGCTTATGGCTGAAAAATCGTTTAATGGAACAGAAGTCTATCAATTGAGTGTTTGTTTTTGCATGAGTTGTTGCAACTCTTCAACAGCTGCTTTCAAAGGGAGGTAATGTGGATTAGAAGCTTCTGTTGCTTCCAATACAAAAAAAGCTGTCGTTAAGACATGTCGCCAATGGGGGCGTTTAGGCAGGGTTGATAAAGAAAAATATTTGTCGAAGGTTCGTGTTGTAAAAGAACCACTTTTTTCCAGATAGACACTCCATACCTGACTTTCTTCGGCCAATTCGACCTTCCCTTTCCCGGTGCCATACTGCCAACAAGTCAAAGATTTATTGACGACATCCACCAGGGTGAAACGGATTTTGTCCGTATCTGTTTGCTGAGTAGTGGACAAACTCACTCCATCTAATGAGTGAGCAACGCTGCGTGTTTCTCGAATAAAACCAGGATCTCCTTTTGTAAAAACTTGAGAGAGCCCCTCTCCAGCAACGGTCAACCATTCTTGCAATGCAGGTCGTAATGGGAGGGTGGGAGAAGATGGCAAAAAGCTAATAACATATGATTTTTCTTCCAGTAAGTTCAAACAGGTGAGTGTCACATGAACTGGGATTGGACGATCTGGCTTACAAAGGATGTTCACCTGCACGAACTGGTTGTGGTTGGGAGAATTGCTGCCATTGATATGCGA
This sequence comes from SAR324 cluster bacterium, assembly GCA_028282505.1. Classification (GTDB taxonomy): domain Bacteria; phylum SAR324; class SAR324; order SAR324; family NAC60-12. The sequence continues at coordinate 4,802 of JANQHV010000562.1, forward strand.
AAAAAAGGCTGTCAAATTGCTGGTCTTCCAGTCAGGAAAAATCATGGAGATGGGTTGATTGCACAACTCATGGATCTTGTAATCTAGAAATGATTCGGCACTTTGGTTGAGATAAGTAATGACTTCATGTTGATTACTGACAATGATTGCGGATTCAGCAATGTCGAGGAGTCGCAATAGTCGTCGTTGTTGAGAAATCAATTGTTGCTCAATTTTTTCCCGTTGATGGATTTCCTTTTGTAACCTTTTATTTTCTTTAATATGGTCAACTGTTTTTTTCAATTGGAGCTGTGTTTCCACACGTGCTAATAATTCTTCCCGGTAAAAGGGCTTGACCAGGTAATCATTAGCACCTGCTTGTAATCCTTTGACCAGATCAGCCATTTGATTTTTGGCAGTTAATAAAATGATCGGTAATTCACTTTGGGAATAACGTTCCCGGATCTTGTGGCAGGTTTCATATCCATCCATCAATGGCATCATCACATCTAAAATTACCAAATCCAACGAGGGCTCATCGTTTATTATCTCTAAAGCTTCTTTACCATTTGTGGCCCATGTGAGCTGATGTCCCTGGGCAGTCAAGTGGTTTGACACAACCTTCAGATTGATTGGGTCGTCATCGACAATCAAAATATGAAACTCGGTTTCATGCTCACCCCCCAGCGAACTGTAGATCATCGAAAATTCTGATTCAGAAGGGGTTAACGGTTTAATCTGTTGATAGATTTGGATATGAGATGGGGGCTCTGTGGAAATAGGAAGTGTGAAGTTGACAGAGGTTCCTTTGCCGGGAGTTGATTGAATATGAATACCTCCCTGGTGCAACTCCACTAATTGCTTCGTGATGGCAAGCCCTAAACCAATACCAGCCTGTGGTTGAGAAGACCTTTTTACTTGCTCAAATGGCTTAAAAATTTTTGATAATTGAGAAGAATCAATGCCAATCCCAGTGTCTGAAATTTCGATTTGCAATTTGCTTTCCCAATGTAATGTTTTGATCGTTACTTTTCCCGATGGTGTGAATTTGATGGCATTTCCAATGAGATTGTAGAAAATTTGTTGAAGTCTATCCGAATCTGCCTTGACCGGAGGTGCTGAGAGGTCCGCATCATTATGCAAAGTCACAGGTTTATTTTGCACTAAAGGCTGCATGGTTGGTAAGACCATAGCTAAGATGTCATGAATACTGACAGATGTGAAATTTAATTCCAAATCTCTGTGTTTCAAACGAGAAAAATCAAGAATATCATCAATGAGGTGGGTTAGCCGTTTCCCACTGGAGACAATCAATTCAATATCCTGTTGCATAATCCTGGATGAATGTCCTGTTGCTAACAATCCTTCTGCCAACCCAATCATGGCGTTCAATGGGGTTCGCAATTCATGGGATGTGTTGGCTAAAAACTCATCTTTCATTTTATCGGCTTGCCGTAGATGTTGCAGTGCTTCGTGCTCTTTTTTTAAGGAGTCTTGCAATTGATAAATCAATTTCTGATTCTTAAAAATCTGCCGGGAATAGTTAACAGCACTCCTTAAAGTATCTGATAATTCCGTAATACTACCTTCTTTGATCACATAACCAAAAGGGCGGTACTGGTTCATGATTTCAAACGGGCTCTTCAGATCTTGATAAGCGGAATAAAAGATGACAGGCAGGTTCGGAAATTTCTTTTTGATTTCTAATAACGTCTCAAATCCATCCATGCCTTCCATTTTAATATCCAGGATGACCGAAAAGACTTGTTCATCAATAACCCGTAGCCCTTCTTTTCCATTGGCACATGAAATGATGCGATAGTCCTTTTCAAAACGTAATTTCAGAGCATCCCTCACGCCTGGATCATCATCGATCACCACAATGCAAGGGAAGGTTGACTCGCTCTCTACCACTTGATCATCTTTAAAAATGGACAAGTCCTTCATACAAGTTTTTTGAAAAAAAGGGTGGGAATGGATAGCCCGCTTTGATTTAAATTTAAACAAAAAATTATTGATTTTAAGCAATTAAAATAGTTTGAAAAAATTCTGCTCGCTTGAGGAGTTATAACGCAAATTGCTGATAAATTACAATTTTTTATCATTACACTTTTCCTTATTTCTAAACGATAGGTTCATTTTGACTTATTAGTTGGACAACTTGATATTAATTCGGAATATTTAGTCAAAAAATAGGCTATCAGATTATTCGGAGACAAAAACTTCTTCTAATTCCTGTTTAAAAAGATAGAGAGAAAACGATCAAATGCTTGTGCTTTAAAGGGGTGAAGGAAAAAATAAAGCGGTTAGTTAAAAATGAGCAATATATAATTTTAGAGTTATAATAATTACATCAAAATGAAATAAACATTTGAAATTATTTTGTTTTTTAGAAAAATTAAAGATAGTTTCTAGTTGCTAAATAATCATTGCGAGTTACAACTAGGTGTGTTAGTAGAACAAATGTAGCATTTTATTGTTTTGGGATCGAAAAGATTTTTCAAGAAATTATCAATAATTGTTAAATCATTAGGAGGAAAATGAAAAAAGCTCAACAGACAGATTCTCAACAATTTATCAAATATTGGGTAGATACCGGTTATGCTTGTGAACAGCAGGAGAAATACAGCGAAGCCTGTCAATATTATGAGTCGGCGCTAAACCGTATCCAGGATGAAAACGAGCCACTGAGACAAGTGCAAACATTTTTGCAGCGCTATGGAGAAATTGGCAGTCATGGATATTGGGGGCAATTTTGTAATCATGGATATTGGGGACAATTGCTGGCTTTTGCCCTAAAATACAAGAAGAGCCAGGCTCCCAACGCACGTCAGCTCTTCCAGGCAAAAAGCCTGGAACTGATCGGTGAATTCTGCCAAAAATACGCAAAAGAAGAAAGCGTCACATGGTTTGAGCAGCTCCTCAAAAACGAGGATGCGTACAAGTTTTCCTGGTTGTATACCCATCATGCTACTTGCGGTTTTCAACACTATATTCTTCCACAAGAAGCCGGGGCTGTGCTCAGCAAGGAGGAACTCCACGAAAAAGAAGTTAAACTGATCATTGCCACCCTCTGTGATCCTGACAATTTAAGGGCCTTTGCCGCTTTAGGGGAGCTTTATCGATACATGTCCATTCGGGTCAAATTGTTTTTCCATGAAGCTGAATTTGAAAGAAAGATCTTTTATACTCAATCGCTCATTTGTTTTGAAATTGCGATTCAAAAATTTGGCACCCCTGAGATTACCAAGAGAGATAAACTGAAAAATTTTTCATTTCTGCCACAAATTTCTTCAGGAAACTTTCAGGAAGTGACTAACTCTCATCAAGCTTCCCCCATCCCCAAACAACAAGAGGCTTGGGTTTATGCCCATGCAGGAGCGGCTATCTGCAATGCCCGACTCCATACAGAGTATGAAACGGCAATGGAACTTTTAAACCATTCCATTTTGTGTTACAGCCAGTCTTCTCTGCCTCGGGAAAAATACTACTGGGCTTTAGAATATTTAGCTACTGCAAAATTACTGGTAGGAATCTCAGGTTCGTTCGATGACTTGTCAGCCATCAAGAATTTCATCTCCTCTATTGACAATTTTATCAATTCCATTCCCTGGTTGCCCGGTCCTCTATTGAGGCGCATTCCCCCTCAAGGAGAACCATTTGAAAATATGCATGTTGCCATGATTTATCTTTTATGGAATAAAGTCATGGCAAATGATCCGCATGCATTGGAAGTAGGTGAAGCTCTTTGTTCTCAATTTTTAGGAACTTATTTATCTCAACAAGAAGGGGCTCCATTTAGATACCCCGATCTTCAGACCTTGCTGGATTTAGCGCGTGTCACTTGCATAGCTGCCATCATTGCTCAAAAAAGTTCAACTCAAACAACACTGATAACCTGGAGTGCTGACGCAAAAAGTTTTCTGGCAGAAGTCCTGGCCATCTTCTTGAAACTTGTTGTGGCCACAGGCCCAAAGGACGAGGCGTATTCTGTTTATCTAGGAGAGATGTATTCTCATTGGAAAGTGGAATTTGCTAATCAATTTAAAAGTGAAGAGGAACAAATCCTCGTGATTGCAGAAATCAGCCAATATTTGCTGGCTGTTCATCAACTGCCCGGAGAAGTTGATACCCCAGCTCTGCACTATAAAAATCAAGATACATTCCTTGAAACAATCTATGATGTTTTCAACCAATCAAATGTTACCTTGGAAGTACCCTTTAAAGAGGTCTTGAAAACAGGTGAGCCCAGAAAACTCATAGAAAAAGTCTTTAACCGGTATTACCAACTTTCAATTATTGAAGAGGATATCAATAATTCATGTGAGGAATGGTGTCATTTCAGCAAGTTAATCAAAGCCGTCTTAGGCGATGAATCCACGTGGGCAGGTAAATATTGTGATTTATATACCCTGGAGGCGGATCAGAATAAAAAAGATTTTTCGAGGAGAATGGCTTTTTTTGGTACATCCTCTATTGGCCATATTAATTTTTGAAAAAAGTGCCCTTTTGCGGAAACAATCAATTTTGAGATCATGAGGAGAATGCGATGAGTACTATACTTCATTTTTTAACGGATCTTTCTTTATCTCCTGCAAAACAGGAAGCCTACCGAGCCAATGCCCATCAAGCTTTGAGAAGAGTTGGTATTGACCCGGAATCACCGGTTCATTTATCGGATCAAGTCCAACAAGTTTTGTCTGTGGAACTGAAAACAGAGGAATTGGTGTCAGTTGCTGGAATGCTTTGTTCTTATGACCCCGGTCCAGATCCTTGGCCAGACCCAGACCCACCACCCTGGGTGAGTGATTTGTCTGCGGAACTGAGAACAGAGGAATTGGTGTCAGTCGCTGGAATGCTTTGTTCCTTTGACCCTGGTCCAGACCCTTGGCCGGACCCCGATCCCCCACCCTGGATGAGCAATTTGTCTGCAGAACTGAAAACAGAGGAATTGACGTTAGTCGCCGGAATGCTTTGTTCTGCAGATCCTGGACCAGACCCTTGGCCAGACCCAGACCCACCACCCTGGGTGGGCGTATAGTCCGATGGCAGCTGAACCAACTAATCAAGAAGAGTGGAATAAGTTTTTGCAAAAAAATCCCAACTCAGCCTGGGGATGGGCTCATCGAGGTGAATACTACCTGCAAAAGGGAAAGTACCACGAAGCCTTGAATGATCTCAATCAGGCTCTGGGTTTAGAGCCTGATTATCTTTGGGCAATCGCACGGAGAGGCGAAGTATTCCGCTTACAAGGAGATTATTCGAAAGCATTGAAGGATTTTGATCATGCTTTGCAGCTCAGCCCAGACTATGTTTGGGGGTTAGCCCACCGAGGGGCGACCTTATTCCACTTGAGATGGTTGGAAGAGGCATTACAAAGTATTAACCGTGCTTTGAAGTTGAACCCCAATTACGCTTGGGCACTGGCTTACCGTACGGAAATCCATATTGTGTTGAAACAGTATGAGGCTTCTTTAC
>JANQHV010000630.1 GCA_028282505.1 SAR324 cluster bacterium
AATTTCTCCTTCAGAGAAAAAAGACTCTTGCAAAAATTGTTCACGTAAAATCAGTTTTTAACTAGAAATTTTTCAAAAATCAGTTAGTTGTTGGTTGACCAGGATGGATGCATTTCACCGGGCATTTCTTTGCCGCCGCAACAAGTTGTTCAAATGTGCCCGCGCTCACATCAGTAATATAAGCCTGTTTGTTTTCATTATACTGAAACATGATTGGATTGATTTCTATGCATTCGTTGCAAGATGTACAGAGAAACGATTCAATCCACGGTTCATCAAATGAAAGTGGTTCTTCCTCTGGTTCGTCTACCACAGGTGCTGAGGTTTCTACTTCTTCAGGTAATGATGCTTTTTCATGAGTAGAAGGAACGGTTTTCGAAATGGTTCCCTGGATAGTTGGAATTGTATCCAGATCCAAAAGAATGGCCGATAGTTTTTCCATGGATTCTCTAGCCGTTTCTTCTTGTATACGGGCCAATTCTTTTTCGTATTCTTCCTTAAGATTTCCTATTTCAACAGTAGCTTCTTTCTGTACGGCTTCACATGCTTTCTGGACAGCAAGTTTGACATGGTAATTATTGATCCCTCCCAGATCCTGTAATACATGCCAATGATCCAATCTTTCCTGACAGGTGTGTACAATGGAGTGCGATACCATGACTTTCTGGAGCATGTTTTCCGCATCAATCATCCAGATAAACGGAATTTTGGCATAAGCTTCATTGGCAGACAATTTGAGATAATCAGACAATGGAATCATCTCTTCTCTCCAGTAACTGGGCGGAATCAGCAGAAACCGCTGATAAAACCGGGGATCTTGTGCTGCAAAATCTGCAAATGTGAAGGAAAGAGATAGTACGGACTCCTGCTGGTTGGCTTCGAGTATTTTTAATTCATGCACTGGCCAGTCTGAGTGAGGAGATGGATTGCTGATGATATCAAAATGACTCTCCCATTCTGCTCCAGCTTGCAGGTTGTAATTGAAAACGGGGAAATACCGACTTTCTAAAGCAGCACCCGACCAGAGATAAGGCTGAGTTGCGGGATGTTCATCAGTAATAGGAGACAGGACATAAAACAGAGCAGGCCGTTTTGCCTCAATTCCATCAGAAAATGCTTTGAGAAGATGTCCAGGCACTCCAGGAGAAGATTGAGCCACAAAGGCCTGGCGATGGGAAATAGCCAAGTGTCCCAATTTCAACGAAGATATTTTTGCTGAAACGGAATGACGTTTCACAACCAAAACATTGACAAGATTTTTAGAGAGCAGAAGACTGGACAAATCCGAATATTCCGATTCCAGCAACGCTGTGGCATCATGAATCAGAAAAATCGGAGGACAAAGGGAGATTTCATCTTCTGTTACAGACTGCCAATCAAAATATCTAAAAATGCTATCATGAATTTCAGGGCGGTATGCGTTCTCCAACTCAAGCGTTGCCATACGGATCGCTAAAAATAGCTCGACGATTTTCTCCATTTGCTTTTCAAAGGTTTGCATGGTGGTTGAGCAACCCTGTCCTTTGGAAAAAGAAATGATGGAAGAAGCAGGGAAAATGCGTTCCCATGCGAATGGATGTTCTTTGTTCCAATTTTCGGGAACCAGTACAATGGAGTTGTGGGCAGTGAAAATCGTTTCAAATGTTTCCAGGGTGGAAAGTGTTTTTTTGATGCGTTGGATGCGCTCTTCTGGCATGGGCACAGAAGATGCTGCTGGAAGTACTTTGGAAAAGGCATCAGGATCAATGAAAGATGCACTCAGTCCAAGAGACGACTGAATTCGCTCTGGAGATCGTTCTTCTGCGCTTTTTGCCTTTTCGTTGGCCAGTAAGTTGTGAAGTTTAGTCCGCAGATCCAACACTTGTTTTTTGAAATGGCTTTGTTTTTCTACAGCATGTACCCTCAAAACATGGGCAAGCAGATGGAATGGGGTTTCTTCAGAGAATGGAACCAGTGACCCCTCTTGAGGCAATTGAGAAAGCAGCTTTGTTGTGCTTGTTTCTAATGCTTTCTTTTCATTTTCAACGAAGGGCAGATCTTGACATAATTCCGCTAGAGCAGACTCCATCATGTCACCAAACGCATGGATGGTCATGTCTGCGGAAACTCGTTGGCGAATAATACTTTCCAGTCGTGGCAGATTATCTTGTAATATCTTTGCCCCATCAACGGATTGAATAGCCTTGGCCAGGAGTTCGGATAATGTAGAAAACAAAGGATTGGTTAAATGATCTTTTTGACTTGTGATCCAAAGAGGATAGTCATGCCGAACTTTATGCAAATCCCGATATGGCGCCATCAATGCAGGATAGGCAATGGGCTTTTGGTCGGAATTTGCAATACCTCCGTTTTCTTCAGTTTTGAAAAAATGGAAGGCATCTTGCCAGAATTTTTCCATATCCTGATCCTCAGCAGTCTTTGCTGAAGGAATCAAAGGAAGAGTTCTCTGCTGTTTAAAAGAAGTAACTTCCGTATTTTTTTTAAATTTTGGTAAGCTGCCAGCCAGATAACTGCCTGTTTTCTGGCTAATTTTAATATCAACAGCAACAACATCGGATTTTTGGGACATCATCAATCTTCAATCTGAGGCATGAATGGGTAGTTATAGTGATCCAGAAAAGTTTTTTCAAAATCCCCCTACCCCCCTTTGAAAAAAAGAGGGAACTCTCAGAAAAAATTTTTCTGGATCACTATATTGCTAACTGAATCACACCGCGTAGCGATCCAATTCTGTATTTAAAGCAGCTTCTTTTTGTTCTGGGGTGAACCCTAAATTATATTGACCAAACTCATCGTATCGTTCATTTTCTGGATTTTGATAAAAAATCCCGATAGGAATGCGCTCTTGAGTTTCTGCAAGTTCGCGGGCTTCATTCATGTCCAGAGGATCATGCTCGACGGTATATCTGTACATCCGGGCAACTTGCTGATCCAATTGAACTCCATTTTCGTGAGTCATTAAGAGGATCTGATTGGCATCAGCGGCTGCGGCTTCAAACACTTCTGCACTGAAATGGGGACAGCGCTGAAGAATTCGGACAAAAGAAAAGCCTGGATGCTCGTGAGCGGCAAGCAAGGTAGCATAGAGATGAGCGGGATTCCAGTCTACGGTCTGTGCCACAAAAGAAACATTGGCAACTCCCAGGGTCGTGGAGATGGGGTTGATCGCTGGTAAAATGGATCCCCTGGGGTGTGTGTTGGAGACGGTTCCTTTCCTGGAGGTGGGAGAAGTTTGGTCTTTGGTTAGACCATAAATCTCATTATCCAGCAGCATGACGGTCATGTCCATATTGTAGCGAATGGCATGAATCCAGTGGGCCGTTCCAATGGAACAACAATCCCCATCTCCCGTAGCAACAAACACATGTAAATCTGGGCGACGGAATTTGATACCACAGGCAATGGGAAAGGCCCTTCCATGTAATCCGTGAAATCCATAAGTTTTCATATAATGAGGGAATCGACTGGAACAACCAATTCCAGAAGTAAAAACGGTTTTTTCTGGAGGAAGCTGTTTATCACGGCAGACTTTTTGAGCAGCGGTCAAGACAGCATGGTCTCCACAACTGGGGCACCAGCGTGGCACATTTCCTTCGTAATCAGGCAGTGTGTAATATTTTTCTGGGACATTGATGATACATTCAGAACTCAGTCCAAACATGTTTATACTCCTTTCTCAGTCAGTTGAAAATAGGGCATAGAAAGTTGTCGGTTATAGCACCAACCCCTCCTAACCGAAGGTCGGCCCCGTTCTCTTGGTAAGGGGAAGAACAATTTCAGGTGATTGAAAATATGATCATGTCCTGAAAATAGAGCCTTTGGTCAGAATTACAGGTTGAGCTCTTCCCTGATTCTATTTTCAATGGAACCTGGATTGATGGGTCTCCCATGCACATTTGAAAAATAATCCACTTCCGTTAAGGTATGTGCACGCAAATACCAGGCAAGTTGGGAATAACGCCGTGTGTCGGAAGTGATCAACGGATCATGGGGATCATCTCCATAATTGATTTCAACAGTCATCACTTTTTTAAATTGTTTGAATATTTCTTTCAAGTTGGGCTCCAAAGGAGACAAAAACCGCAAGTGTAAGGACGACACTTTTCCTCCAGCTTGCTGCACTCGTTTGACGGCTTCTTCAATAGAACCACGGGTCGAACCCCAACCGACCACTAATAAATCACCTGATTCTTCTCCATTAATGACAGGAGGCTTCAAAGTCTGGTGAAATGCGGCCAGCTTACGACTTCGCCGGTTGCTGCCTCTTTGATTGATGGCGGACTCATAAGCCACATGACTGTTTTCATCATGGGCTAAACCGGTCAAAACAAACATTCCATCAGGTTGCCCTGGAATAGGACGCCTGGAAATTCCGGTTTCTTCATCCCATTCATAGGGACGTACTCCGTCTTTCCAGGGACTCTGGTCCACTGGAGGTGAAAGCCAGTCTGAATTGAATTGAGGTCTTGGGAAAGGTTGTACGCCGGTAGCCAGATTGGCATCAGAAAGAACAAAGACCGGCATGCAGAAGGATTCTGCCAGTTTACGAGCCAGGATTACAAAATGGAAACATTCTTCAATAGTAGAAGCGGCCATCACAATTTTGGGAGAATCTCCCGGTTGTCCAAATATCGATGCCAGCAAATCTCCCTGTTCTACCTTGGTGGGTAGTCCAGTCGAGGGACCACCGCGCTGTACATCGAGAATGACCAGCGGGATTTCTGCCATAACGGCTAAAGCAATACATTCTGTTTTTAGAGCAATGCCCGGCCCTGAAGTGATTGTAACTGCTGTTTTTCCAGCATAAGAGGCTCCTATGGCAAAGGCGATTGCCGCAATTTCATCTTCTGCCTGGTGAACCACACCACCTGCGGATTCAAACACTTCTGCCAGATAATGAGAAGCGGAAGTGGCTGGAGTAATGGGATACATGGAACACACTTCAATGCCTGCTGCCATTGTTCCCATGCCCAATGCCTGGTTTCCATTCATGACCACCATGGCTTCTGTTTCCTGGCGAGGAGAAACATGAAATTGAAAACCAAGATGCTTCTGAGCCCAAGAGTAACCTGCATGCAACAAACCCAGATTGCTGTCAATGATTTTTTGAGATTTTTTACGAAAGGCTTCGACAACCTGAGCATCCGCTTTTTCTAGATCTCTATCGTAAATGAAAC
>JANQHV010000299.1 GCA_028282505.1 SAR324 cluster bacterium
TAAATTTTCTCAAAAATCCGCTCAATGAGATCGATTTTTCGCCACGAACCATTTTTTCCAAACAGGTTCTAAAGGAGGGAATTGGGAAATTTACACCAATGGCTACAGATTATGCAAATCTGTGACAGTTTTTTTCCAGTAGGTGCCTTTTCATATTCAGAAGGTTTAGAAAGTGCCGTTTCCGACGATTTGGTCACCGATGGCGCATCATTACAAAAGTGGTTGAGCAGTTGGTGTGAGCATAGCTTTCGGAGCTTTGAAGGGTTGGGGCTGATTTATCAAATGCAAGCATGGCATGATGAAAATTGGGATCAGTTGTGCCATATGGATCAAGAGATAACCGCGCTTCAACCATCGAGCTTCACCCGTTCCAGCAGCCGCACTCTTGGAAAAAGGTTGCTACGCACGTGTCTTCCCATGTATCCTGATCAAGGGTTGGAGTTGCTGTCAGAAAAGATTGAAAACAATAGTCTGCCAGGCAATGCGATCACCATGTATGCTGCTGTATTTGGAGTGATCGAGCTTGATGAAGAACAGGCATTGCTCAGCTATGCGTATATGAGGCTGGCCAGTATGATTTCATCAGCATTGAGATTAATTTCCATCGGACAACAGGAGGGACAGGGGATTCTCAATCAGCAACTACGGGTAGTTCCCGATCTTGTCGAGACCATTATTCAGTCTAAGGGCACACCATTGATGTCGTTCAATCCGCTCCTTGATGTCTGTCAAATGAAGCATCGTTTTTTATACTCACGCCTGTTTCGATCATAATTAATCGCAGAGTCACAGAGAATTTATTATTTTTATTCTCTGCCACTCTGTGCCTCTGTGGCAAATAAATTAAGAGAATCTATGAGAAAACCAATAAAAATAGGAATTGGAGGCCCGGTGGGGTCTGGAAAAACAGCATTGTTGGAGCAACTCTGTAAAAGGATGCGAGATCACTATCAACTCGCAGTGGTGACCAATGATATTTTTACCAAAGAAGATATGGAGTTTTTAATCCGACACGAAGCCTTGCCCAGAGAACGGATTTTTGGAGTAGAAACGGGAGGATGTCCTCATACAGCCATCCGTGAAGACGCCTCTCTCAACTTTGATGCGATTGAGACGATTGTCCAGCAATTCTCCGATGTTGAGATTATCTTTGTTGAAAGTGGTGGGGATAACCTGGCTGCCAGCTTTAGTCCCGAACTGGTCGATGCTTCTATATACGTAATCGACGTAGCAGGAGGAGATAAAGTACCAAGAAAAGGCGGCCCTGGTGTCACTCGCTCCGATTTGTTGATTATCAATAAAATCGACTTAGCTCCTTATGTCGGGGCCAGCTTGGAGGTGATGGATCGTGATGCGAAGCTCATGCGAGGGGACCGTCCTTTTGTCTTCAGCGATCTCAAAGCAGGTACTGGAGTGGATCAAATCATTGCTTGGATTCAGTCAGAACTCTTGTTTGAAGAGCCAACCGTGTTGAAAACCGCATAGGTCTCGCTTGAGTGCATTATGAGCGTCGCGCTAAACGAAGTTGGCCGTATGGGGGAATTGAATTTGGTATTTTCTGAGAAACGAGGAAAGACCATTCTCGAAGATGCGTATTGTGAAATTCCTTTCAAAATTACCAGCCTTGCCTATACACCCGCCTCTCACCTGGCCCAATTGATACTGATGACTCCAACAGCAGGCTTGTTTGGAGGAGATCGGCTGAATCTGAATCTCCATGTGAAGTCTGGTGCTGCTGTCCGAATTGTCCCACAAGGGGCGACAAAAGTGCATCCTTCTCTGGGACGTGCTGCCATCCAGCATGTTACGATTGAGGTTGAACCGGAGGGAGAGTTGCATTTATGGAATGACCCATTGATTCCGTTCAAAGATGCGATTCTGGAACAATACTGGACTATTGAACTTCATACGGGCAGTCGTTTTTACTTTTGGGATGCTTTATCATCAGGACGTATCCATCATGGGGAACAGTGGGAGTTTGACACATTATTCAATGAAACGACTCTCTATCTTGATAAAACGTTAGTCTATGTAGACCGCTATCAGATCCAACCCAAACAACAGCCAGTTGCTCACCTGCTGGGCATGTCTCATTACCATTACCTGGCCACCTTATTATTATTTGACGACAAACTCGAAGCGAGTCATACGGATCAATTTCAGCAGGTTCTCTCTTCCATAACGGCTCATGGGACTGTTGGCGTGGATCTCCCTCACCCTTCGCTCTTGACAGGAAGAATACTCACCGATAATGGAGTCTGCTTGAAGAGACTACAGGAACATTGTGCAGAACTCCTGTTTGAACTGCTTCTCCCTACACCCTGTCCGGCTTTTCGCAAGTAATGATTGCATTTATCATGCATCTTGGTATTAATGGATAATTTATAGAACGTAGTAAACCCTCTGGAAAAAATACTCTGGTTGTAGAATCTGAATAGAGAGAACTCTTTGAACGATTCAAAGGAATAAAAATGGGAAGAATAATCACATCCGTCAAAATAGAGAATATAACAGATCAAGATGCGAAAATCCGTTGTGATGCTCTTGTCGATACAGGTGCCTCTTATATGGTGTTGCCCAACGCTTGGCGAGATAGACTGGGAGAATTGGATGAAATTACTACAGTTCCACTTGAAACGGCAACACAAGAAATTGTGGAAGGAAAAATCTGTGGACCTGTGCGAATCCAAATAGAGGGATTTCGGCCAATTTACAATGAAGTCCTTTTTATTGATATGAAGCCTGAACACGGAGAATATGAACCTTTGATCGGATACGTAATTTTAGAACAGTCGCAGATTGCCGTAGACATGCTGGGACATCGCCTCATTCCAGTAAAATGGATGGACTTAAAGTAGAAAGCAAAAGATTAAGAAAAAATGGTTTGCCTGTTTTAGGCATTGTAGCAAACAAAAACAGCTATGAAACAATTGCAGCAATTAGAATTGCATTTCCATGTGATCAAAGATGGAATTGTAGAAATCAAAAATATGAAGGCCGTTGGTCACACATTAACAGTGTTTGAAGCTAATCTAACGACCAACAGAGCCAAACTGTCTCATGGAATTGTCGCCGAAATTACAGACCAGATGCGGAATAACATGCGGGACATTGTCACTTACTTTAACAGAAAAATGAAAACCTATTATTATGACCGATTGGCCACCCCAGGAGTCTCTTTAAGAACAGAAATCAAAAAACTATTACGTTCCCGGTATTTCAGAAATCTTTCTTCCAAAGATCAGAAAATCCTGCACCTCATTGTCAAAAAACTGGAGACAGAAAGCAAAGAAAAGCTGATTGAAGTATTGATCAAAATTCAGCATCAGTTGCTTCAACTGGAAATGCGACAAGCCAGTAAAATTTCGAAGACAAGTCATGTTGGGAAATTTCTGGCCTTGGTGAAGCAGCAGATCATCTACTTCAATATGTTGATCCCGGAGCGCAGAAAAGTCATTTGCCGACACATACGGGCTGTGTTGGATATTGTGGACGAATTGACCTTGCGATCGGATGACATTACTATTTCCAGTATTCAAGTCTTGACAAAAATTGATAATGTCCTTCGTATGGTTCAAAAAGATGGTATTTTGACATTGGAAAACCGGCAGTCGTTGCAACTCGATACGAGCCATTATGAATCTGTTGGAGGCGCCTATGCGGGACAAATCGATTCCTGTATTGATCAATTCTGCACGGAGCGTACCCAGCAAATTCAAGGAACCAAGCAACAAGTCGAGTCAGAACAGATGAGTATTGATTTCAATGTCATTAAGTTTCAGGTATTTCTGGAACGACAAGTGAGGAAGTTACTGGATTTTGTTCAGCCCATCGAAGAAATTTTAGAAAACGGGAAAGAATTTGAATACATCCAAAATCATTTTTTAAAATTCAACGGGGTTCGCACAGAATCTCGGAAGGTCTTACGTGAATTGGACAAGTATATCAAAAGTAACTTTGAAGAGCAGCCTGTTCAATTTGTGCTGCAAAAGGTAAATGAACTTGCAGAAACCCTGCGAGATGTGAGAGATTGTAAATCTGAATTTCGGGTGTTGCTGAAAGCAAAAAACAAACAGAACCATCGAGATAATGAGAAGCTTCAATACCACTACTATCAAAAACGGAATGAGTTGATCAAATTGGAAGATACTGCTGCTCGGTCATATGCCAGTATACTTTTGTACTACCATGAACTAGAAGTTTTGGATTTACGCAAAAAGTTGCAGCAAACCACAGACCTCTCTAGACAACAACTGTTTGGTATGAATTTAATCGAATTGGTTCAACATGCACACAAAGTTGATTCGGAATTAGTCAAAGAAGGCAGTAGTAAACAAAAAACAGTTTTCAATTCACTGGGGTTTTTACACACATTGCAACAGACGTCTGAGGAACTGGGAAAAAACGTTTTAAAAAGAAATCACATTCGTACCGAACAACTGTTCATTGACGTCATCCAATTGTAGGGAGGAAGAAATAAATAAAATACCATCTTGCTTGTTTTTATTTATTTCTTCCTCTCTAAGAGGGTTTCCCGAAATTCTTATCCTGCTGCAAAACCGCCAGAAATGGTGTGGATTTCCGGAATGCCGGACCACCAAAAATTTTTGTTAAATAGAACCACTATTCGCCTCAAATTT
>JANQHV010000014.1 GCA_028282505.1 SAR324 cluster bacterium
CCGGAAAGGCACTGCTTTCTGACAAGCCAACCGATTCATTATAACCTATACTGGGATCAACAAGATCCCAGGCAGGGGCCGGGATCTTTTCACTTGGAATGAGTGGAGAACTTAGAATCTCTCCAACGTTCTTTCTAGATGCTAAAGCTTGGGTATAGCTCGCACGATCAACAAAGTTTGTCACGAGTTCAAGAAATGCTTCTTCGCCTTCACCACAAACAACAAAATCAAAATGCTTTTTTGCAACTTCTTCTGGACAAACAGTTGGATGAATCCCACCTGCAACAACAAGTACTCCATTTTTTCTAAATCTTTCTGCCAACTCATAGGAACTCAGCGCCTGTGCCGTTAAAAAAGATATTCCGACGATATCCGGTTTTTCTTTCATGACCTGCGTCACGACCTGTTCACAGTTTTCACTTTTTGGCAAAAAATCTAAGATCTTTATATCGATTGCCGTAGGTAAATTTAAACGAAGATAAGATGCCAAACTCGCAATTCCTAGCGGGGGGCTTTTCCACCGGAACAAATTTCCACCAGGAGGGCGAATTAAAACTATACGTAATGTCATTCTTTACCTCCAATTCTATTAAGTTAGTGACAATTACTATCCATACCTAGTTTTTCCTGCTTTATCTTGTTATTTTCGAAAAACTACCCTGTATCAAATCTTTCCATTGGAGGAGGTACCGATTCAACGTGAAATGTTGTTCGTATACCTGTCTGCCATTTCTCCCCAACTGATCTCGCAGCTTAGGAGAATGAAGCAAACGTTCTAACACATCACCAAGGGCCACCGCATTTCGTTGAGGAACCAGGAATCCATTTTTTCCATCGCTTACGGCATCACGGTGACCACCAACGTTTGTTGTCACAACAGGAAGTTGATGGGCCATCGCTTCAATAATGGTTAGGCTGAGTCCTTCATGGAAAGAGGGCATAACATAAATGTCTAGTTCGTTGTAAAACGATTCCATTTCCGATTCTGGTACTCTTCCCAACAATCGAATCGGAAGTTGACGACGAGAGATTTCCTTTCTAACTGTATTTACAAAAGGACCGTCACCGGCAAGCCTACATTCCCAGGGTAGGTCCATCGAGAGACGTTCCAAAGCATCCAATAGAACCAAATGTCCTTTGTTGGAATTGCGCATTTCTGAAGCCATTCCTAAAACAACCAACTCTGCGTCATTACGCTTTGGTCGTGGCCCAGGATCTTTGACTCCGTACTGAATAACAAATAATCGACTTGCCAATTCTGGCCGAGCTTCTGCCACCGTTCGTGCAATGCTCTCACTTCCTACCACGATTAAATCACAAGCCATGGCAACACGCTGGTCTTCCAGACGCTCATCTGGATCAGAAACCACTGTTTCAGGAGTTGAATGAACGGCAAAAATAATTCGCTCAATACCATAAACCCTTGCCCGTTGAACGGCGGCCAAACAAGTAATATGCCAGGGATAACCTCCGTTATTTACCAAAAGCACATCGGGTTTTTCCCCTTCCAGTACTGAGTCCCACCAGGCAAAAAATTCAGCCGACGGTTTGGCAAGCGAACTTTTTTGGGGTGAAACATCTTTGGCAAAAAAAGAAAGATAACGTTCACCCATCCGTTGCCATCTTTGCCCTAAAGGAGATGGTGAACCACAACAGTTTGCTAAAACTATTTTGTTTCCAGTATCTAGCAGATCTTTAGCAATGGACTCAAGTATCGCTTCACTACCTCCATCAGCAGCACCTTCCCAGTATAATAAAACTTTGATTATTTTTTTTTGTTGATGACTCATCTGAAACGTAAAAAATAGGTATCCCTAGATAAATAATAATCTTTCTATATCTTATTAGTTGTGTTGTTGTCTACATATTTTTCTTTTTTTATTTACGATTTATAAGATTAATGCAAACTGTCAAGTGAAGCTACAGCATTTGGCATGCCAAGTCCTTAATTAAAATAAAGTGGAGTATGATTATTTTAAGGGGAAATGATCAATTGGCCTTCAATTTACTGAAATTACAGTAAAAAAACTTGCTAATGAATATAAGATTTAAATAACAGCTCAAGCCAAATAGCAGCTAAACTCGCCCTAACTTTAAAGTTTTGTAAATTGTCAAGATATTTTTCTCTTTTTTTTGACTTGAAAAGTTAGGGGATGCTTCTAGGCTTCTTTGACGTTCATGATGATACAACTTAAGATAAACTCATAAGAGATTCTAATGTTAGTACAAGGAATGATCATTGCCGGTGCTTTATATGCAAGTCTGAAAATTTATAAACGTTCTCGAAAAAAAAGAACGGATTTGCAAATTTCCTCCTCAGAGGCCAAACAAAAGAAGAAACCCCTTCTGTCTGTAATTGACAAGACAGATGAGAAATTCCAGACATTTATGCATCAAAAGGTTGATCCACTTTTTGGGGGCAAACGACACCAACAATTAGCAAAACTGGCACAACATCCAGAGGTTGTGGATGAAGCTGAAAAAACACTCAATCGTCAAATTGCATTTTCGACAGCTTTGACTGGTGTAGCCGTATTAGGTGCCTGGTTCTTTCCGCCTTTACTTCTATTCAGTGCAGTAGCAGGTTTCTACATGCTCTTCCCACTTTACGAAGAGATTTATTTTTCTCTCACCAAAGAACGACGAATCAAACAGGACTTTGTGATTGGGCTCTACATGGCCGGCATGTTGTTACAAGGAGTTTATATTCTTATTGCTGTATCGTGTTTATTATATTTCATAGGTAGCAAACTGATCTATAGAACGGAACAGCGTTCTCGTGAAGAGCTGGTCAATGTGTTTGGACAGCAGCCACGTTTTGTCTGGAGACTGATCGAAGGAACTGAAATTGAGATTCCTGTCGAAGAACTACTACCTGGAGATCTGATTGTCGTGAATGCAGGAGAGGTTGTTCCCGTTGATGGAATGATTGCAGAAGGGATTGGCTTAGTCGATCAGCATGCCTTGACAGGAGAAGCCCAGCCGGTGGAGAAAGAACAGGGTGACTCTGTTTTGGCTTCCACTTTACTCCTGACTGGCCGTATCATCATTGAAGTCGAAAAGGCAGGCTCACAAACAGCAGTCGCCCAAATTGGTGAAATCCTCAATGAGATGTCTAATTATAGGATGTCGATTGAGTCGAAAGGAACTGAATTGGGTGATAAAGCAGCCCTTCCTGTTTTGATGCTCAGTGGATTGGCTTTACCTTTAGTCGGAAAAATTGGAGCAACGACGGTTCTTGGTTCTAGCTTTGGATCGAATATGAGGATTATTGCTCCGATCTGTATGCTGAATTTCCTGAACCTGGCTTCTCGAAGTGGAGTTTTGGTGAAAGATGGGAAAGCCTTAGAGCGACTTCAGGGAGTGGATACTTTTGTTTTTGATAAGACAGGCACTCTGACCCTTGAACAGCCCCATGTCGTCCAGATCCATATCCACAATAACCTGACTGAAAATGAACTATTGATTTATGCGGCTGCTGCTGAATTCCGCCAAACCCACCCCATCGCCAAGGCCATCTTGCAAGCTGCTGATGAGCGAGGACTCGAACTGCCTTCAATTGATGAGGCTCGATATGAAGTTGGCTATGGCATCAAAGTAGAAATAGACAATCAGATAATTCGGGTGGGAAGCGAACGTTTCTTAACATTGGAAGGGATTGAGATCCCTGCTGAAATAAAAAAACTCAAATCAGATTGTCAACATCAGGGCCATTCACTGGTCATGGTTGCAATAGAAAACGAATTAGCTGGAGCCCTTGAGTTGCGTGCAAGCATTCGTCCTGAGGCTAAAGAGGTTATCCAGCATCTCCAAAAATACAATCTATCCGTCTCAATCATTTCAGGAGATCAAGAAGAGCCCACCCGGGCATTAGCCCAAGAGCTTGGTATTGATGGCTATTTTGCCAATACTCTCCCTGAAAACAAGGCTGAATTGATTAAACAGCTCCAAGAGGCAGGGCATTCGGTTTGCTTTGTCGGCGATGGAATCAACGATGCCATTGCTCTGAAACAGGCCGACGTCTCTATTTCATTATTAGGAGCCACTACTGTTGCGATAGATACTGCCCAGATCGTCTTGATGGACCAGAGTCTCAAGCAACTCGTCTATCTCTTGGATTTGGCGAAGGAATTTGACAAAACGATCCAAACCGCGTTCATTACAACCTTGCTTCCAGGAGCAGTTTGTATCGGTGGAGTCTTTTTTCTAGGTTTTGGTCTAGTCGCATCAGAGGTACTTTACCAAATAGGTCTTTACAGTGGTTTGGGGGTTGCGATGAAGCCAATACTCACCCAAAAAAAAATAGAGACTGATGATAACATCCAGTAGAAATTGTAGTGGTCAAGTTTTTCCGGAGTGCTTAAGAGATTTTTTCAACGGAGTAAATGTAAAACATCTCAATATATTCAATCACTTTTCGTCTTCCTTGCGCTTTTGACTGAGGAAAAAGCTGATTATAAAACTCTCCTTTTAAAGAACCAAAAAAACGTTCTGTTGGCGCATTGTCCCAGCAATCTCCTTTTCGACTCATGGAAGCTCTCATCTGATAGACTTCTCATTTGGCTTGAAATTGTTATATTTCATTTTCTATCTCGCCTTGAAGTTTTTCAAGTTCATCGAGAATGCGGATAAATTTTATTTCGTATGCAGTGACCCTATATTCAACCCTAGGAGGCACTTCATTGTAGGCAATGTGTTTGATGGGGTTGACCAATTGATGGATTCGTTTCTCTATTCTTGACATAAAGGACTACTCCAGACTGGCTCCTTGGATTGACATGAATTAGATAGCGAACCCCACCCCTCAGGTGTACATGTATTGTTAAATAACCAGCAGTTCCCTTCAGGATCTTGCAGAATAACTATGATGTGCCCACACCCTCGCCAGGTACTCTCACACCCTGCCGGTTCATATCCAAAATTACAATGATCTACAGGGTCAAAACGCCTTCCCATAATATGTCTACAATAAGGATCTTGGGAGCATGATTTAATCGTGAGTGTCGAACAATCTATATTGGGATTTAAAACCGTGTAGGATGAAATGATTTCCAGAGACAAAGCTTCCTGTATTTGAGAGTAGGTCCCCTGCATAGCCAAATCTGATAGCTCGAATGTTTCTTCAACAACAGGATATATAGTAGAAGAGGGAGTGAATTTAACCATACCTTGAGTGGAAAAGTATTCAGATAGACAGTTTTTCTGAAATTCATTTTCAAGTTGAGCTTGCTCATTTTGATCTATTTTCGGGAGATCAAGCGTGAAATACCATTCTAAATCCAGGTCAGGGTTCTCTTCAGCAAAAGTACAATTTTCAGGAGAGTTACAGGTCGCTCTATTCCCAATATCGAATTGGCAATTTATTTGCTCTATATCAGTCAGGCTCTCTCCTTGATTTGTTTGACATCCACAAAGAATAGAGACCACCCAACCCAAAATTATTACTAAGTGATTTAAACATACTTTCATGGTACTTGTCTTATGAGTTTTGAATAATGCTAATGACTTAAGATCACTTGCGACCGATAGGAGCTCCAGCGACTGGAAGGGAGTCAAGTGAAGCGGGTGGTTGATGGGCAAGGGCACGGGGTAGGCTTTTCGGACAGGTGTAAAGCGTTGTTTCGCTATCTGCCATTAACATATGGAGTTCACCTGCGGAGCAAAGCGGAGTCAGGTGAAACGACTGGTTGGAAAATCTTGCCCCAAACTCATCAATACTTTTTCTTTTTCTCAACGACAACCCCAATGATGCGATATTGTGTATTCTTGCTCAGCTCAATGTCCTCATATTTAGCGTTCAAAGGATGTAGCACCCTGTTTTTACCATATTTTTTCAGTTGTTTAAGAAAGAATGGTTTGTCCCAGTTGCTCTACAAAAAGGTCAATCCTCTTTGGCGAGAAGGTCAGAGAAATCGTCAAACCGCTTCCTCATCGTCATATCACCTTCACAATCCCTAAAATTTTAAGAGGCTATTTCCGAAGAAAACAGGAAGTTACTGAAATTGCTGATACAAAGCGCCAATTACGCCATCGAACACTATTTTCATGAGGCTTTGGGGATAGAAGGTGAGTATACTGGAGGAATCTTTTGTATCCAATCCCACGGTTCTCTCCTAAACTTTCACCCTCATATTCATGCACTGGTTCTCTCAGGCATACTCAAACAGGAACGCCTGCTGGATGATAAATTCTACCAGCCGGTCAGGATTTCCAGCGAGGTGATAGCGGAAATCTGAGCTCGCTCTTGTCTAATTTTTGATTTTCCTATAGATTTGGGAATTTTGATGAGTTTCACAACCGAGGTTACGAAAATTTTCACAAAATCATTCCATGTGTGAAAACAATGTATCTTGTGCATTGACGTTTCGGAAACCAACTAATTTTGGGACTACGGAAATTTTGTGGGATGGTGGGAAAGATTGATTTTGCTTCACAATCAGAAGCTGGTTGATGTAAACATCCGTTAAAATATTTAGATAGAATAGTTTGGAGTTTGGTCAGGTTTAATGAAATCGTTTATATTGGAGAGGGAATATGAAAAGAAATGTTATGGGGTGCATGCAAGGGGGCTTCAAAACACTCGATAAACAACAATTATCAAACAAATTTCAGAGAGTGATATTTCAAGGAATGTTGAGTTTGGGAGTATTTTTTTGGGGAGTGATGCCCATCACATCGAGTGCTCAAGACATCGGAGACATCCTCCCAAATATCAATTTTACCTACTTTTTTGAAGATGATTCGACCCCCGTTCAACAAGTAATTTCTCCTTATGTCAGTGTCGACTGCTCAACTTCAAAACCTTATATACCGGGTGGTGCTCCAAATATGCCGAGTCCGTTGGAACCACCATGTAGCCCAGATCTGACTGGTGAACAGGAATTTATTATACAAATTCGAAATATGCAAAGGCCCGGCAACTTTTCAGAAAATGATCCGGTACTCTTTTCTCGCAGTTTCAATCTCAATACTCTCCAAACTGGAGGAGAATCCTTTCTATCTCAAACATCCGCAAAATTTAGTGCGAACTCCAACAACTACATCGTTAATTATGGGATCACTTTCTACACACCCGTTGACGGCTCCAGTGCTGTCGAAGCATTTTCATCGTATGCTGCTGTTGGTACCGACAAATCAACTTGGATGTCCGATTTGACGTCACAATCAGATTTTTCTGATATCACGTTTGGAGACCTAGTCATTCCCGGATCTCACGACGCAGGGATGTACATGCTTGGAGATCCCGAAACGACGGTAAATATTATTCAACAGATTTGTGGGAACATCGTCCGCAACCCCGATGATCCCCTCAATTTATTAATGTGCACGGCAGTCAAGTTTGTGTCAGAAGGTTTGCTCACTATTATCCAGAATGTAGCCCTCACTCAGAAAGAACCGATAGCAGCCCAACTAGAAAATGGAGTTCGGTTTCTTGATCTCAGACCAGCGGCATACACACCAGACCCTGACGATTTTTATCATGTTCACGATTTTGTCCAAGGAGCACATCTCATAGACATATTGAAGGATGTTAATGGGTTCTTAGCCAACAAAAGCGGAGAAATGGTGGTGATTCAAGTCAGTGATCAAGGTCTCGATTACGATTATTTTGATTACATTACGGAGCCAAATCTTAGCCAGTTGTTGACACAATATCTGCCAAACGCCAATCCGTGCGTATTCAATGTGACAACAACTGCGATTCCCTGCTCATACGGCAGTTACTTTGCGCTGAATGACACGCAACTGACAAAAGTCGCTGCCGAGAATCAGGTGATTGTTATTTATTTCAACTCGATGGAGAAACAAAGTTCTGTGAATATTAATGATAGTTATGAGGGTAATAGCAGCGACTATTCTGAAAGTAGTGTTGATACATCCGGTGTTCAATCAGCAGTCACCGAAGCCTTAGAGAACTGTCAAAATTCTGAGTACCGATATACGATTCTCCAAATTCAAGACACGAACAGCGCCGTACTCGCGAATGCCTCAGTGCTGGATGACAACATGATTGTGGATGTATTGAACACTCCGGTTGGGTCGGCCGTACAAGGCACAAAACCCACGTTTGACCAAGGATTGATGTTTTATTTGATAGCGAAGGAAGGATCTCAACTTTCGGATTGTAAGGGACCGGTTGTCATTCTAAATGATTTTGTGGACGTAGGAATGAGCAGTGTTTCTATTAAGAGTTCCCAAACGAGATACAATAATCGCCAGCAATAATCTCAGGAAACTACAACTCCAACCTCTGCGAAGCCACAATCACCCCATTGTTGTCGGCATATACAAATTCCCCAGGGAGAAACGTCACACCACCAAAAGTCATCGGAATGTTGAGGTCACCGATTCCGCGTTTTTGAGTTTTCAACGGGATGGTGGCCAATGCTTGAACGCCTAAAGAGGTTTGACCAATCACATCTACATCGAGGATGCCGCCGTAAATGACCAAAACCCCTCCCAACCATTCTCGAAAGCTTTGGCCGCACCCCGAAGAGAAAAATGCTTCAGTCCAATATTGAAAGATAGGTTTCCAAATACTGTAGTGGTCAACTAATAATAGGACATTTTCAACTTGTGATATGAGAAAACTATATTTATTTAGTATATGTGCTTTAATTGGGGTAGTAGCTGTGCTCATATTTTCAATGCTTAAACAGAACACAGAAATTTCCCCACAAGCTAATTTGGGTATCCTTTGTATAACTCAAGAAGAATGTGACAAATTTTTATTTGATGGACATTTCCAACTTATGATATGAAAAAACTATACTTATTTAGTATATGTGCCTTAATTTGGATAGTAGCTGTGTTCATATTTTCAATGCTTAAACAGAACACAGAAATTTCCCCACAAGCTAATTTGGGTATCTTCTGTATAATGATAGTTGTGCCCTCTATAGTGCTTGCTCAAATTGAATTAAAACTTTTAAAGAAAGTAAAAGAAGCAATGATGATAAGTTCTCTTCGGTTAGAGTTCTTTCATAAAATTGCTGGTTTAACTCAAGAAGAATGTGACAAATTTTTATTTGATGGACATAGTTTTCATAGTAAACCAAAAACCTCCTTAGAGGATGCAAAACCTTCTGATCGATTTATGGGTACAAGTTTTGAGCAGTTGGTTGATATTAGTAAAATAGTTTCTCTTGATCTCTACTATAAGGACTATGAATCTTTTCAGAAGGATATTGATGTATTGGAGAGATACAATCTTTTTGATCGACAGGAAGAATTAATAAAAATTATTAAAGCTTATAAGGGCCTTTCTGATGAATCGATTAAAAAAGATCCTGCTGTGCGAAGTAAATATAAAGATGCAGAAAAGGAGTTGGATTATCTATTAGAAACTGATGCCAGGAGAGAACAACAATTGGATATGTATTGTGCTCAACAAGAGGAGATAATTAAAAAAATAAAAGATAATTACAATACTACAAAAAATTTAGGGATAGTGATGGAATATCAACCCTCTTATGAAAAAGCAGATATATTGGATGAGTTGGTTAAGTTGTCCCAACCTAAGGGGAAGACCTGATTAGGCCAAAATCTGTATTAACCGATTTTTTACACTTTTAAAAATTGATTCACCCTAAGAAATATAAAGGTACGAATGAACATCGTTTATACGATGAAAGGTGTAGGGGAAATATTAGAAGTATTTGAAGACAGGGTTAAAATTACTCCTAAAGGTATTTTGGGAGTTATGAGTAAAGGATTTCAAGGCACAAAAGAAATTCCGTTTACATCAATAGTTGCTGTCCAATTTAAAAAAGCTGGCGCTATATTGAGTGGTTATATTCAATTTACTATACCTGGAGAAAATAAGAGTGGAAACGGAATAATTGCTGCAACAAAGGATGGAAATACTTTTATGTTCGCAGAGAAAAAGAATAATGAGTTGGCCATTGAAATTAAAGAGTATATTGACTCAGCAATATATAATCTACGCACACCACAAGATACTGAATCAAAAGTAAATCTTGATTCAAGTACGCCACAGGAGACTGAATCAAAAATAAATCTTTTAGATGAACTTCGAGAGTTAGCCAAATTGAAAGAACAAGGTGTTTTGTCACAAGAAGAATTCCAACTAGCAAAGAAAAAACTGCTTGATGAAACTACTGTGGGTTAGAGGATGTTTAAAAATTATGTTCCTACTACAAAACCGCCAAAAATGGAGCGGATTTCCAGAATGTTGGACCACCAGAAATTCTCGTTAAATAGCCTACTATTCGCCTCAAATTTCTGCAAAACCTCTCTCATTTTGGACGATTTTTCGTCACGGAAATAATTTTTAAACGCCCTCTTAGAAGGATCTCCTGATAAAGGTATTAAAAATCTTAAAGCATATTGGAGAGAGTTCCTGTCCTCTATCCCAAGTTATAAGTCGAAAGATTCCTATGATTGGGGAGACTTTCTGACGGATGGAGCTCATTTTTGTGATGAAGAATGGGGCCTTTAAACCTCAGGAAACCCTCTTTTCTAAAAGCCGGCATAATCTAATCGGCTGTGGTGAAAATCGGAAGCAACGATTTATTCTGTCTTATTTCCATGAAACTTGTAGTTCTCGATGTGTATTCGCACAATCTCTTAGGTAAAGATTGATAAGACTCTGATAAGGAATTCCTTTCTCTTCTGCCATATTTTTGAAATATTCGATTGTATCTTCATCGATTCGAATTGTTATTTGCTTTTTGAATTTTTTTGAATATGGATTCTTCATTGAATTGGAAAAATCATAGTTATCTCTCATATCGGAACCCTTCATATTGTTTTTGCTCAGTTTTATTTGCCTTTCTTGCTGAAATAATTCGAATGGTTTCTCCTCCTTCTCGATAGCAATGACAAACAATTAGTAAACGATGGCGGGAACTGAAGCCAAGAAGAATGAACGTATCCTCATCTTCAGAATGATCAGGATCAAATATCAACCTTGCATACTCATCATAAAAGACTGTTTTGGCTTCATCAAAAGTAATATTATGCTCTTTTTGATTGGTGATATTTTTCTTTTTATCCCATATGAATTTTAGCTTTCCCATAAAATTATTATAACTACATTGTAAATATAGTCAAATGGGATAGGCATGAGAGGACAGAACGATGAAATGAGAAGTTTCTTTTTTGCAGAGTGACGAAGGAACGGCGCAGAAAATAAATCTTTCTCAATTGAATTGTTTGGTATGTATTTTTTCAGAATCTAGATATAGAGTA
>JANQHV010000030.1 GCA_028282505.1 SAR324 cluster bacterium
ATATCCGCCATTTAGAGATCCTTCGCTTCACCGCTTCGGCGTACCGTCAGGATGACATAAAAAACAAGATTTATGAATTTTCTAATGGGCTCTAAACAAAAGTAGAAACCAGCAAAACCGAAAGTCATTTGGATACTTCCTAACCTATTTTATATGATAATACGAGAGTATCAAGAAGCCGACATTGATGAAATTTCATTACTGTATTACAACACCATTCACTGGGTAAACTCCAGGGATTACAACCGGGAACAAATCGAAGCATGGGCTCCAGAAGTTTATGATTTCTTGTTTTGGGCAGAACGTTTTGAGAAAAAACAGGTTTATGTGGCTGACGATGATCAAATGGTTGTAGGATTTACTGAGTTTGAGGCAAGCGGCCATATCGATTGCTTTTATGTCCATCATCAATGGCAAAGACGAGGGGTGGGGGCACGGTTGATTCAACGGATCGAACAGGAAGCAGACAAGAAATCAGTGCCTCGATTATTTGTTGATGTCAGCATCACAGCTCGGCCTTTTTTCGAAAGAATGGGGTTTATGGTTGTACAAAAGGAAGAAGTAGAATACAGAGGAGTATTTTTCAAACAATTTCACATGGAAAAACGATGTCTTCCTTAATTTCCAAGTGATTAAACAAAGAAAAAGTATGCCTGCACTTCATTGGTTATTATCCAGGATTATTTTAAGAATTGATCAGTATGGTTGGAAAATTGGCATCGGCATATTCATGATGATCTTTTTCATAACCTGGGGACTGATGTGGGTATTTGAACCACACGATAGTCCTATCATTGAACAATATTGGTGGTTCTACATTGTCACAGCCTCAACAGTAGGTTATGGAGATCTCACACCGAGCAGTATTGAAGGCAAGTGGATTGTGATCGTGATCATTTTTGGGAGTATTTCTTCGTTTAGTGTCATTACGGCACAATTTGTAACCTATTTATCAAAAATTGCATTACAGATAAGGAAAGGGGATATGATGTTGAGCCTTCGCGACCATATCATCATTTTTGGTTACCATCCGGGAGAAACGGAGCAAATCATACAAGAGCTTTTGGCTGATCCTGCTTACAAAGACTCTTCCATCGCTTTGTGTTTCAGTACAGAGCAGGCGACAGAGCACCCCATAGCAGATGTGAAGAATGTGTTTGCCGCAAGAGGAGAGCTCTCATCTGCCAAAATGATTGAAAAAAGTTGCGCTGCCGATGCCAGTCGAGTGATCGTTCATGGTCATGATGATAATGAGACCCTCGCACTGTGTTTGACGATACACCATGTGAACCCACAAGCTCACATGGTTGCTGCTTTGAAGAGTACCTCAGAATACAGCGAAAAAATTGATATGATTAATCCAGCCATTGAATGTGTTCCAGCAGGAATGATGACCATGATTGTACAAGCTTTACAAGATCCTGGTATCACACGATTATATAACCGACTCCTCAGTAATTTATCAGGACATGAGGGATATCGTCTTTCACTTCCCAAAGATTTTCGATCCTGCAAGTTTGGGATGCTGTTTTGTTTTTTTAAACAGCATTACAATGCTACCATTATTGCCATAACAGCATCTCATCGATTCGATGCTGTCATTGAAGAAAACCCAAGGTGGGATCAACTGATCCAAAGTGGTCAAGATCTTTACTATATTGCGGATCAGCGTTTGACAACAATTGATTGGGAAAAGTTTCACGAAGTTTAACTGTTCCTTTTTTCATCCTATGATTTGAAACCATCTATGGCAAAAACCGACCACATTCGAGAAATCATTCAGCAGCGGGAAAGCTGGATTCAAGCCATCTGGGCACATCAGGTACTACCTGCCAAGGTTTTGCAGGGGACGAATGGGGAAGAAATCGAAATCCTGTTTCCGGGATGGTTGAACAAGGGGGCTGGTCCAGATTTTATTGATGCTCACCTCAGGATAAATGACTGTGAACACCATGGTGCTGTTGAAATACATCTCCGATCTTCCTACTGGTACTCCCACACACACCATCTGAATCAAGCCTATAATGCTACCATTCTACACGTTGTTCTGGATCGCAACACCTCCAGGACCATCGACCGAGAAGACAAGACGTCGATCCCTGAAATCGAACTACGCCCCTTTTTGAATAAAGACATGTTGGCACTTCTAGGGGAAGAAGAAGACCTGTTAAGCTGCTATGACCATTTACCCGGACACTGTGGTTTGTTGATTTCTAGATGGGGTGGAGAACCTTTGAAGCAGTTACTTGGACATGCAGCAGAAAATCGGATAGAGCAAAAAACAGAAAGAGTAATGGAGCAGTGGCAGCAACACGAACCAGAGCAATTGTTATTTCAATTGATTTTCAAAGCATTGGGCTATAGTGCCTACCATTATGTGTTTGAAGAAATCGCCCAGTTGTATCCAATCTCTGCCCTGTATCCATTATTACGGCAACCCTATCGTGTTTCACGAATAGCAATTTTGGCCAGGTGGTTCGGTTCCTGTGGGATTTTGTCAGAAAATATTCCTGTACTGGAGCATCCGAGCATACGCAAAGAATACCATCAATGGCTGGAAGAATGGAATCGGCTTGCCAATCCCTGCAAGGTTTCCCAAAAATTCTCCAAAACTTACCGTCCACAGAATTCTCCAGAGCGCCGACTGATTGGTATGTTTCATCATGTCTACCATTTGTGTACAGATGGCATTTTGAAAGGATGGTTACGGATGCTCATGGGATTGGATAAAATTGCTACTGAGAAAACATTAAAGAAATCGGCAATACAACAAACACAAAATTTGTTTGTCACACCAGAATGGGAAATCTGGCAGGCATGTTTTTCGTTATCCCAGTCACCTCGTGCGGAGGGGGCTCAATTGATTGGCAGGGATCGACAAATTATTATTTGGGCCAATGCCATTATTCCCTTTTTTTTGGCGTATGCTCGTTTGGAAAAATGGATAGAGCTGGAAAAACTATTGTATCGTTTGTTTATTGTATTGCCTCCAGAGCCAGCCAATTATCGCACACGTTTCATGGAAAAGCGTCTTTTACCGTTTCCTCTTGCTGCATTGCGTCCCAAAACCCTGCGTGTCCAACAAGGATTGATCCAAATGCATCATAATTTTTGCCAAAGTTTTGATCAAGGATGTGCCGATTGTCAGATTATCCCTTTTTTAGAACAATTTCAGCTGGAGCAGAGTCATCTTAAAGGAAGAGAAAGGGTCACCGTCGTTCCTTCGTCTATTTCAGATTCAACTTGAATGCTCCCTTGATGTTTTTCCATGATACCATAAGAAATGGATAACCCCATACCGGTTCCTTCACCCACATCCTTTGTGGTAAAAAAGGGTTCAAAGATTTTTTGTTGTACGGTCTGATCCATGCCGGGGCCATTATCTTGAATACGAATGATCACTTGATTATTCTCAATTCCTATCCCAATCATTACAGTTCCCTTACCATTATCATTTCCCTGTCTTTGTTTTTGCTGAATGGCTTGACAGGCATTTGTGAGAATATTCATAAATACTTGATTCAACTGGGATGGATAGCACTCTAGTGTAGGACGTGTCTGAAAGTCACAAACGAATTTCACGATTTCTTTATATTGTGTCTGAATTAAGCGTAAAGTGGACTCCAAATTCTCTGCAATATTTGCTGTTTTCTTATCAGCTTCACCAAGTCTGGAAAACATGCGCAGGTCCTGTACAATGGTTTTGATACGCATGCTGCCATTATTAATATTTTCCAATGATTTGAAAAATCGTCCAAATTGTTCCTCAAAGTACTGAAGCGTTTGTAAATCATTGCTTTCTTGAAGTAATTCAAAGAAAGTATCCTTGAACAGTTGTAATTCCTTATTTAATGCTTGAGTGCTGATATGCATATAGTTGGTTGGATTATTGATTTCATGAGCAACCCCAGCGACTAAGGTTCCTAAACCTGCCATTTTCTCTGAATGAACCAATTGGGTTTGTGTTTGTTTTAACTGTTGATGCTGTTTTTCCAATTCCGATACAGTAGCTGACAATTCACCTGTGCGTTCTTCTACCAATTTTTCGAGATTTTCATTCAAGCCTCTCAGTTGTGTCAGCAGATCATCTTTGATCTGATTGGCTTCAGATAAATCTATATTTTTTCTTTCAATTTCTTGAATTTTTTCATAAATGGCATCACGCATCTTGGCAAAACTTTTTGCCAAATGTCCAATTTCATCTGTTTGTTGGGTATCAATGGGATAGGTTAAATCCCCAAAAGCAAGTTGATGAGCACCTTGTTCCAGAGCTTTAATTGGGCGGACCAGAAAAAAACTCAGTACTGAAGCCAAGAAAATGGATAAAATTAAAATGAGTCCTCCAATCACCAACAATGTCCCACTCATATCCAATACTTGATTGACCAAAAAGGATTGGGGAATGGAAGTCACCAAATACCCCAGTAATTCTCCTTCAACTTCAATCGGAGTTCCCATTTGAATATAACCAATTTCGTTTACTGTTTGTTTGAAGGGCTTGTTATGGGTGAAGTGTCCGATATCCAAATGAGTGTTTAAATCTCCCAATACGTGAGTGCCATCGTCTAAATAAATGTCCAGTTTCACTCCTGTTTCTTCTTCCAACTTGTGCAACCATTCTGGAGAAAGCTCCACAAAAGTACGAATGACTCCATACACTAATCCCAAGTATGCGAACCCATTCGATTGGTTCTTGTTACTGCCCATGCTGTGATTAATCAGAGGGTAATGCAAATCAAGATATAATTTTTGTTGACTTGGAAAGAAGCGAATCCTTTCTTGTTGTTCCGTGATATTCAGAGGTAGGATAAATTCATCTTTTTGAGGGTGACCTTTTTTGGGCAAAACTAAGCCAAAATTGTCTATTTCTAATTCGAGGAGTCCTTGTCCATTTTCTCCCCTCACTGGAGAAAAGCTATAGAGACGCTCCTGTTGATAAGCTCCATAAATTTGAAAATTGGGATTCTTTGCGGAAATGAAGTGAACCGTTGCCTGAGCAGCGGAATATTGATTGACGAATTCCCCTAATGCCAGGAAATATCGGAAAAAATTTGTTCGTTTTGGTTGGCTGGCAGCTAGCGCAACCAATGCCTGCCGAGTCAGATCTTTATTGTCATTGATTACTTTGAGTCCATTTCTTTTATCATTGATCAGTTGTGACAAGTTCAATTGCACCAAATTCGCAATAACTCGGAATCGTTGAGTAATTTCCAGTTCAAAATGAAAACTATTTGACCATATTGCTCCTCCAATCATGAGGAGAGTAGCAAGTGAACCGATACAAGCCAAAAAAATAATCAGTTTGTTACGGATACTCATATTGATTATTCCTTTTTCAGGATATGAGTTATTGGGCTGCCCTGATAGAAGCCTTTAATTTCCTGGTGGCAGCATCTGCTGACATATTCGAATTGAAATGCGAGGTGATGATATCCATGAATGCCTTTTCTATTTCTGGAGAAGTGACCTGTGCACAAGCAAATGAAGGAACAATGGTTCCATGATTGAAAACTTCCATTGCTTTACGGCCACACGAATCAAAATTTTCTGGAGAGATATCGAAACGTGCTGGGATCGATCCTTTATGGAGATTGAATTGTTGCTGGACATCGGGCTTCATGAGCGT
This sequence comes from SAR324 cluster bacterium, assembly GCA_028282505.1. Classification (GTDB taxonomy): domain Bacteria; phylum SAR324; class SAR324; order SAR324; family NAC60-12. Next base: position 5,627 of record JANQHV010000030.1, read on the forward strand.
GGTAGCCAATATTTTCTGTGCAGTCTGTGCTTCCTGACCACGCACCTTGAACATGGCAAACGCATCTGTTGCAACCAGAAAAATATCATGACTGCCAGGAGAAGGCAGGCAGAGAAAATCACGGTCTGGTTTTTTGTTTGCTGCCAAAAATTCTCCTTTTACCCAATCTCCCATGATCTGCATGGCTGCTGTTCCGTTCATTACCATAGCGGTTGCTTCATCCCAAGAGCGTCCTGGAGTATCCAGATCCACGTATTTTTTAATTTTCCTCATGGTCTGAAAAGCCTTGATCATCAGAGAACTGTCGAGTGCTTGAGGATCTTGGTCTATCATGACTTTTTGATAGAAATCAACACCTCCTATTCCCAGAAGAACTGCTTCAAAAACTTCAGACTCTTGCCAGGCTTCTCCTCCCAACGCCAATGGGATGAAGCCTGCTTTTTGAATTTTTTCAGCAGCTGTGAAAAATTCTTCCCAGGTGTTTGGAATTTCAGCATTGGCTTTGTGAAAAACCTCTGGGTTGGCC
>JANQHV010000034.1 GCA_028282505.1 SAR324 cluster bacterium
GAGGAACGTAAACCCAATCTGGAGCAAATGACTCCTGTGATCAATTAACCTTAACAGTAATATTCTACTTTGGAAAAGATGGTTCGTGGCGAAAAATTGATCTAGTTGAGCGGATTTTTGAGAAAATTTAAGGCGAATAGCGAGCCTATTTAACGAAAATTTTCTCAAAATAGACACCAATGAGACGGTTTTGCAGCAGAATCAGGTTTTTCAAACAGGTTCTTAGTGCAATTGCATAGCACATATTGTGAGTTCGTCATCTTCTGGATTCCGGGTCAAGCCCGGAATGACATCAAAGCGACTTGTCATGCCGGACTTGATCCGGCATCCACTTTTCACAACATGTGCACTGAACATGCATTAGGGGGGATTTAAAAAAGATAAACATGGATTTAATGAAAATCAAAAAAGAACCGATTGCCATCATTGGCATGGCGGGAAAAATGCCGGGAGCCAATGATTTACAGACATTCTGGTCGAATATTCAAAGCGAGAAGGATGGCATTAGTGAGATCCCAGAAGATCGGTGGGATTGGCGTACTCACTATGGGGAATCAAGAGAAAGCAAGTCAAAAGTCAAGTGGGGAGGATTCCTCTCAGATGTCGATAAATTTGACGCCCGATTCTTTGGAATTTCCCCCAAAGAAGCAGAATATATTGATCCGCAGCAACGCTTGTTTCTGGAAACATCCTGGCACACGTTGGAAGATGCGGGTTACTGTCCAGCCGACTTAGCAGGAAAGCGTATCTCAGTTTTTGTTGGAGTCAGTACACAGGATTATCGGAAACTGCTCAATCACCCCAATGCGCAAATGGACCCACGAATTACTACCGGGATGTCTGTTTCCATGTTGGCCAATCGTGTTTCCTTTCTCTTCAATTTTACGGGGCCAAGCGACATCAGTGATGCCTCTTGTTCCAGTTCACTGGTGGCTATCCACCGGGGAATTCGCTCTATACGGGATGAAGGATGCGAAATGGCTTTGGTTGGAGGAGTTAATTTAATTCTGATTCCTGAAGTCATGGTTGCCTTCGACAAATCTGGGATGTTGAGTGATGAAGGAGTGGTACGGTCCTTTGATCAAAAGGCCAAAGGTTATGTGCGCGGGGAAGGAGTAGGAGCACTTTTACTCAAGCCTCTTTATCAAGCTCTAGAGGATCACGATTCTATCTATGCTACCATTCGAGGCAGTGCCATCAATCACAGTGGGCGTGGTTATTCCTTAACGGCTCCAGATCTCAAAGGACAAACCCAGGTGATTGTCGATGCTTACCAGAACGCTGGGATTTCCCCTGAAACCGTGAGCTATCTCGAAGCACATGGAGCCGCAACGCAAGCAGGTGATAATATTGAAGTGAGGGCGTTCAAAAAAGCGTTTGCTCAATTAGGTCATGTGGATGTCGAAAAAAAATGTAAAATTGGAGCATTGAAACCGAATATTGGGCACCTCGAAGCCGCATCGGGAATCGCCTCTTTATTCAAAGTCCTCCTGGCTTTAAAGCATCAACTCAAGCCTGGAGTGAAGAACTTGGAAAAATTGAATCCATTGATCAAACTCCAAAAAAGTCCTTTTTACATCACCAGTACCCATGAAGCCTGGGAAAGCAAAACCAATGAAAAAGGTGACGTACAACCTAGACGAGCTGCGATACATTCTTTTGGATTCAGTGGAGTCAATGCGCATCTGGTGTTGGAAGAATGGGTAGAGCCTGTGGATTTTTTCCAGCCATGTATACCCACGCATAAACCCGTTCCATGCCTGGTTGTGTTATCAGCAAAAAATAAAGACCGTTTGCGGGAAATAGTGCTCAATCTATACCATTATGTGGAACAACCCCTGTCTTTGTCTGATCTTGCTTACACCTTACAAGTTGGGCGTGAAGCCATGAATGTACGCTTGGGTTTGTTGGTCAATAATCAACAAGAACTTCGAGAAAAGCTGGCACAATGGCAAAGTGGTCATACTTCGATTCCTGGTGTTTATTTTGGGAATACTGAGGATTCGAATCAAAGATACCTTGATACATCCTCAGTAAAAAACAGCAGCGAGGATCTGGAAATCCTCGCAAAACATTGGGTGAAAGGAATTTCTATTGCTTGGCCAGATCTTTATAAATCTGTTACGGTACAACGTCTGGCTGGCATACCAGGGTATCCCTTTGAGAGACAATCATGTTGGATTTCTGCTTCTGCCTCATTTGAATTTCATGTAGAAGCAATTTCTCCAGAGGACAGCAATGGAAACCTGATTTCATTCCTCAAAACCGTACTGCGTCAGGTATCAGGCTATCAGGAAGTGGAGTTATCGACAGATCAAACCTTTGTGGAGTTGGGATTTGATTCTTTATTACTGACCGAATTTATCAATCGTCTGAAATACTATTTCCCATTAGATCTTTCCTTTGAAGTGTTTATCCAACAAAACACCCTGGAAAAACTGGCAGCCTATTTGGAACATCAAATCACGACAGACATGCTGGTTGATATTCCCCAAGAAATCACTCAAACTCCTCACTCTGACAGATCGCCCAAATCCAATACACCACCGTTGGCCCCTCTTCTAGACACCTATCCCGTTTCAGCTGAACAGTTAAGATACTGGCATCAGCAGCAATTCACAAGAGAAGGAGAGCATCAGAGTCTATCCATTCCGATATGTCTTGAGATCAAAAAAAATCTGGATGTGATGATTCTCAAAAAAGCTCTTCAATTGGTGATGGATCGTCAAAAAGTTTTAAGAACCGTATTTCAGGAAACCTCGCAAGGGGTGAGGCAGCAAGTGCTGGAGTGTTTTCAGCCAGCCGTCTTTGTTTGGGAAATTGCAGAAGGAGACACACGGACATGGCAACAAACTATTGACTATTTCAAAAATGATAAATGGGATTTGACCAAAGGTCCATTATGGCGAATGGGATTGATCCAGCAGGGAAAAACAACATTTCTGATGCTCACCATGCATCATATCATTGCTGACTTATGGTCTGCTCAGGTCTTTCTCAATGAATTGTCCCAACTTTATCATGCATGGGAAAACAGCAAGGCCAATCCACTGCCCTTGCTTTCCCATCAGTACCTTGATTATGCCTATCATGAAGCTGTGTCACATATCACAGAAGCACAGCAAGAAAAACAGAGCTATTGGCAAAACCTGCTAACAGCTCCTTGGGAAGAATTGATGCTGCCTTTCAAAAAAGAAAAGAAACGCCAATTCAAAAACAAAGCCAGTTTGATTAGTAGGCATTTAGACGATTCTTTACAAGAGCAGGTTCGTGAGTTTTGTAAAATCCTCTCTTACACTCCCTTTACCCTCTATTTGAGTGCCTTGAAGCTCCTGCTATACGGGTTGAGCGAGCAAAAACGATTGATTGTGGGGACATCTCTGCAAAATAGAGATCATTGGGAATGGGAGCCCTTGATAGGCTGTTTTGCAGAGGTTTCCTTCTCGCTACTGGAACTAGACGACACGCAAACCGTGCTGACTCTCATTGAACAAGTTCATGATAATATTTTGAAGATTCGCAAACATGCCCTTGGTTTTTCAGAGACCACCGCTTTTTTGCAAAAATCACGGCAAGATCCTTCATGCCCCGTGGTGCAAGTGATGTTCAACTACGTGCGCTTTCCTCAAGCCGTGAACCATCTGTTTGACACAGACAGTCGCCTGATTCCTTTAAACCGCTCCAGCCTCGATTTTGACATAGCTGTGACAGTGTATGATGGCGATGAAGGATGCTTTCTCAATATCGAATATGCCGAAAATCTATTTGAAGCAAAAACGATTGAACGATTCAGTGAACAGTTTGAAAATATTTTCTCCTGTTTGATGCAAACTCCAGAAGCATCTGTTGAGCGAGTTTTTGAGTGGGGTGGATTGATTCGTAGAAAGCCTGTGCGAATTGCGGCAACTTTTACGGCAGATCCTCTTAAAGCAAGTTTACAGTATTGGATGGAATTGTTGGAAGAACCCATCGACATCACTCATGCTGGTTTTAATCAAGTGTTTCAGGAATTATTAGACCCCGGTAGTTTGCTACGACAAAACAAGCGAGGTGTGAACGTGATTCTACTGCGCCTATCGGATTGGTGTGGAGCATCCCAACATTTTCTAGAGATGGTTGACGAGTGGATTGAAATACTCCAGGCAGCACTGCAAGCTTCTCAAACGCCTTACCTGGTCTTGATTTGTCCAGGTCCACCTGATCAGGAGCAGGGATTCTTCAGTATGATGATGGAGGGTGAACAGAAAATAAAACAAGCCTTTCAGGAAAATCAACAAGTGATTGTGTTTAATGCAGAGCAGATTCAGCAGTACTATTCCGTGGAGAGTATCCACCACAAAGAGTTGGATCAGTTGGGCAGTATTCCTTACAGTGATGCCTATTTCAATGCGCTGGGGACTCTCATTGCCCGGCAATGTTTTGGATTGTGGTTTGCCCCATATAAAGTTCTGGTGGTAGATGGAGATCACACGCTGTGGCAGGGGACCGTGGGAGAAGACGGAGTGGATGGCATCGGACTGGATGCCGGTCGGTATAAATTTCAACAGAGACTGGTGACCTTGCAAAAAAGCGGTGTTTTGCTGTGTTTGTGCAGCAAAAATGTAGAAGAAGACATCCATGCAATTTTTGAAAAACACGCAGATTTTCCTCTCAAAGCAAAACATTTTGTGGCCTTAAAAGCAAATTGGCAGACGAAATCATCGAATTTGAAAACATTGGCATCTGAACTGAATCTCAGTTTGGACAGTTTTCTCTTCATTGATGATAATCCTCTGGAAATCGCAGAGGTCTCAGCACAGTGTCCAGAGGTTCGCTGTCTTCACTTTCCTCAGGAAGTCGATCAGATAGAAACCTTTGTTGATCACATTTGGTTTTTAGATCAACGAAGCCAAACCAGGGAAGATGGAACACGCACCCAATGGTACCAGCAAAACCTGAAACGAGAACATGTCAAAGCTTCGGCTCCTTCTTATGCGGAATTCATTAAAAACCTTGACCTCGAAATCGAAATAGGGCCGATGACTCCAGAGCAGGTGGGACGTGTCAGCCAATTGACACAACGAACCAACCAATTCAACTCCACCACTGTCCGCCGAAGCGAACAGTCTGTTCAGGAACTGGCAGAACAGAGCAATATCCAAATAGAACAGGTTGAAGTAAAGGATCGTTTTGGTGATTATGGTCTGGTAGGGGTGATGTTCCTTCGTTTTACTCCAGAGAAAGCTATTATCGAAAGCCTGATCGTGAGTTGCCGAGTTTTGGGGCGTGGGGTGGAACATGCGATGCTCTCCAAGGCGGGTAAAATTGCATTGGACAGAGGACTAAAGCTGGTGGATATCCGTTATTGCCCTTCGGCAAGGAATGCTCCAATCCTGAACTTCTTAAAATCGATTCAAGATATAGTAATCGATAAAAGTTTTTTCAAAATCCCCCTAGCCCCCTTTGAAAAAAAGGGGGAACTTCAAGAAAAAACTGTTCTGGGGCACCATACGCGTTGTGAAACCGGATTTTCTTCACCCCCCCTAGAAGTTGCCATACCGGTGAACTGCCAATGTGAGAAAGATGCAGAAGACGGGTTTTGTTTGACACTGAGCAGCCGACATTTGTTAGGGGTTCGTTTTGATCCTGAGCAGTTTGTATCCCATGAAATTCAGTCTTTGCCACTGCAAAACAATTTTCCTGAAACACATATTCCCAATGATCGTGCTTCAGAATGGGAAGCGTATTGGATGGCTTACTCCGATATGAACCTGCTGACCCAAAAAATTGCAGAAACACAAAAAACTCGTGTTGTCTTGGAAAGAAAATTTGTCACTCCCTCTACAGAAACAGAACAGACCCTTGCCCTGATCTGGCAGGATATTCTCATGATCCATTCGGTAGGTGTCGAAACACCTTTTTTTGAATTGGGAGGAACTTCTCTTGAGCTGGTTCAGGTCTTCTCCAAAACACGAGAAACTTTTGCAGTACCACTCTCTTTGCAAATCTTTTCAGACAATAGCACCATTCGCTGCATCGCCCAGCAAATTGAAAATTATCGAAAAACTGGTCAATTTCTGCAAACCAATTGGGGGAATTTCCCAGATTTAAATGAAGAGGCCAGGCTTCCCGAAGCGATCAGAAATCAAATAAATTGCCTATTAGAAAATGCAAAAGAAGTGTTCATGATCGAGCAGGAAAAAGTATTGCTGACAGGAAGTACTGGATTTTTAGGAGCCTACTTATTAAAAAATTTGTTGGAAAAAACCCCTTATGTGATTTGTTGCCTGGTTCGCGCAAAAGATGCTGTTTCAGGATTGGAAAGAATTCAGAAAAATTTAGCCCTCTACAATCTAAAGATAGATACCAGCCGAATTGAAGTGGTCATAGGCGATCTTTCCCAAAAAAATCTGGGAATAACCGATGAAGAATACAATCGCCTCAGCAAAGAAATCAGCAAAGTTTATCACAATGGGGCTCTGGTCAACTTTATCCTGCCTTATGATCGTCTTAAATCAGTGAATGTCAGGGGAGCCCAGGAGTGTTTACGATTTGCCTGTACCAATCGTTTGAAACCCTTTCATTATGTTTCCACTGTTTCTATTTTTGATTCGGGAGAATATCGATCAACCGAATGTCTCAAAGAAAAGCCATTAGATTGTGAAAGTTATCGTGTTCATGGGGGGTATGCACAAAGCAAGTGGGCTGCAGAGATGATGTTGACTCAAGCAGGAGAGGCTGGATTACCTATATCCATTTATCGTCCTAATGGGATTGGTCCCTCATTAGACCCGAATCATACCCGATTTAACACGGATGATGCTTTCAGCCTGGTGCTTTTAGCCAGTATCAGCATTCGAAAGTTTTTTGATTTAACTATCAATATTGATTTCACTCCGGTTGATTATGTCGCTTCAGCAATTGTTGCTTTATCCGATATACCAGCGACTGGTCAGATTTACTCCATGACGAATCCCAAGCCCCAAACCCTGGTTAAGGTACAGGAAGAACTCAAACAATTGGGTGAAGAGGTAGAACTGATTCCTTACGCCAGCTGGGTGTCTGCCCTGAAAGAATACGCAGAAACCGTTGACAATCAAAAGCTTTTGATGATTTTACCATTATTGCAAGATGCGATGCCTTCTTTTGGAGAGACATGGTTTGAGTTGAGTGCCCGGCGACCACAGTTTGATTGTACCAATACATTACGCGATTTGCAGGGTTTGGACGTTCCCAGTCCGGCTATCAATACAGATAATATTATGAAGCTATTGCTGCTTTCCTTCTTAACCAACAATTATTTGGAATGCACCAACACCATTAAACCTTATCCAACCACTGGAGTTTATCATTCACTGTTGTTGGATGTGGAAAAAACCATTCATTGTAATAATAAAGTAATCATTCTCACCTGGTCCTTGGGAAGTGGGCACAATACTGCTGCCCAAGCAATCAAAAGCACATTAAAAAAAGAAAAACGCTGTGATGCTGAAATTGTAGATTTAGGCGATTGGATTAGTTTTGTACGCAACCTGGAACCTTTTTGGGCCTATCTTTCTCGCAACAACATTGCTCAGTTAAAAACATACACAGCGGTGATGCAAGCCAGTCGTCAGCATGAAATACCTCAGTTCAAAAAAATATACGAGGTGACTGTTCAACGCCTAATTGAACATTATGATCCTCAAACCATTGTGTCCGTTTGTCCCTTGGGGTGTCAACTATTACGATATTTTAAAGAGATTTCACAAAAAATAAAGACAGTCACCTATGTCAGTGATTGGTTTGGAGGGAATTTCAAAGACTGGGGAGATGCTGGAGCTGATTGGATCTATTCTCCCTCTGAAGAATGTACTCAATTTCTCATTGAAACCTTCAAACAATCTCAATCTCATATTAGTCAGAAAATCACTACTGGATCATTGATCACAGGTAGTGGGTTTAGCCACTCATTGACTGAATGTGATCAAAACAGATTGAGGAAAAAATGGGGAATTGAAAAAACTGAAAAAGTACTGTTGTTCAATTCGTATGGCATGGAAAGTTTGGTAAAACTGCTCAAGCGTGTTCCACTGGACAGTCTTCAGTTACGGGTAATGGTGATGTGTTACAACAACGAAGAGGTATTAAAAGCAGTGAACGAGCTTGAAGCAGACTTTCCTGGAAAGATAGAGGGCCGACTATGGCTCGATAATGTCAACGAATGGTTATTGATCAGTGATGTTCTGTTCAGCAAACCAGGACCGGGAATTTGTGCGGAAGCCTTGATGACGGATACGGTCATTTTTCTCAATGCGTTGGAAGGAATCATGCCACAGGAAGTCAGTGTTTATCAAAAATTACTGGTTGACAATTTGGGATTCGGCATTGAATCAGAAACCGATTTTATCAATGCCTTGGAAAGCTGTCTCAATTCGGACTTCAAGTATCGTGAGATTTTACACAATGTTCAGCATCAACACTTCCAAGACGGTTGTGAGGAATTTTGTGGCCAGATACTGAAACAGTTTGCTCAGGAAGAAGTAACATGTTAAAGACAATCAATATCATCGCGACAGCGGCTTTCCCCTGGAGAACTGGCCCTGCTATTTCGGCGCTTTTACGAACGTTTTATCTTGCTCAAAAAGGTTTAGATGTCCGGTTATATGTCCCATGGATACCTGTTCATGAGCAGCCCTTAATTTTTGGAAAAGAAGTGTGTTTCCATTCTTTCGAGGAGCAGGAGGAATGTATGCGCTCCTATTTACCGGAACCACATTGTTCTTCATTACAGGTTGAATTCTATCCGGCAACGTACAAAGCAAATTGGGGATCTATTCTTCCCACATGCTTGCTTTCCAAAGAGATTCGTCAGTGTGATTGGTTGATTTTAGAGGAACCGGAGCATCTGAACTGGAAACATCCCTGGAATCGTTATAGTGAAAAAGCCTCAAGGGTCACGGGTATTGTGTTGACAAACTACTTGTACTATTCCAAACATGCATTTCCTCACATGCCTATTATCCCCTGGGCCTTGAATCACTACAACCGGTGGTTGATTCAACATCATTGCGATGATGCCATCACGCTCAGTAATGCTATTTCTCCGTTATCCAACTCTCAACCGCTTTACTCCAGTGGCATTCATCCCTCGTTCTTGGAAACTCCGTCCGTCGGATTGGATTCGAACAAAATTTACTTCATCGGAAAACTGATTTGGGAGAAGGGACTTCGTGAATTGATTGATCTCCTCTCAATCACCCAAACCCGTGAAATCGATGTTTTTGGTATTGGTAAAGATCAGGAAACCATTAACGCATACGCCCAACACAAAGGAATTTTATTGCATTTTCAAGGGAATTCAAGCAATCCCGCAAAAGATTTACAAGATTATAAAATTTTTATCAACGCCTCCCGCAGTGAAGTCGCATGCACAACTACTGCCGAAGCACTAGGACAAGGAAAGTTCGTCATTATTCCAGACATACCCGGTAACGATGAATACTATAGATTCAAGAATTGTCTCGTTTATTCCACACCTCAAGAATTCAACAGTCAATTGAAATATGCCCTGGAACATGTTCCTGAAGAAGACACACAAATCAATGAGCTCACCTGGGAAGCCTCGACAGATCGATTGCTGCAATACTATTGGCAAGTGGAAAATCAGTTGAATGGCCAAATTGATCCAGGGAAAATCCCCATACTAAGTAGCAAGAAAAAAACATTGCTTTCAGAGAAGTAAAAAAGATCAATGACTCAGTCTATACAATAAATAATCAAAAGAATTTTTGATCAAGTCTCCCAAGTATGAGGACGTTACACCAAATCCATATAATTCCACAAATTGTTTATTCAAATCTTTGAACGTAAAACTGGAAAATTTACGAGTTTTCAAGATATCAAACAGTAAATTCAATTCTTCATATTTACCCAAATAAATAGTACCTAACCGTTCTTCTTCATTACGTATAATTACCTTCATGGCTCGTTCGGAAAAATGTTCTTGAATCGCTTCCTTCAATAAATTTCGTTCAGGAGCCTTTGGATCATTATTCTTTTCAGGCACAATTAATGTTGCTTTGGTTAAGTCTTCGGGATAAAAAGCTCGGTCGAAATCAATTGGAACTATTTCCCATCTTGCATCCATATCTTTATTCAGCACCCTTCTGGTCACAAAGTTTTTTGGATACATGTCGGCAAGCAACATCAGGCTAGTTTCTACATTGCATCGAATTGCTTCTCTCAAAAACATCGTCTCCTGTAATAGTTCATCCATTCTCCCTGCCGGAAGACGACTGGAAACAGTTCCAGGGGCTTCAGAAGTTATAATCAAATGATCATTTGCCCACATGTTATAATGATACAATGAAAAAATTTTGTATAGATAGGAACAAGTCAGCCTGGGGTTGGTTTCAGAACTTCTTTTTATATAAAAAGTTTTTCGAAATGCAGGTTCATCAGGGAGGTCTGGATGCCTCACGGTAACCCTGATTGGTCTAGTCCGTCCCTCCTTCATAATTGCGATATCCTCTAATTCATATTCCCTCATCACGGAATTATCCTCGTTAAAAGGAGAATATAAATCTGCCGCCATTTGATGGATAATCTCATCAAATTTTGCTCTGCGCTTCTGTTCTATAGAGTAATGAAGATTTTGAAATGGATCGGTAACATACTCCCCTACCAGAAATTGTGAGATTGTATTGTAAGTCCAATCATAATTTCCTCGATAGTGAGCTCTAAAAAAATGTTTTAATGAAGGAAGGTTATTTGCCATAATAACTACTTTATTGTTGATTATAATAAAAGGTTCAATGTTATTTCAATAACAGAAAAGGCTTCTGAAATCCAACAATTAGAAAATTTTCGAGATTTAGATGATTGAATATCTTGGGTCTTCCACATTCCCAAAATATTATGGTTGAACAATCTGCTCCAATTGATCGTCACCACTCAAGTTTGATTTTCAAATTGTTGTTGAGAACTCAGTTGGTTTCCTCTAGTATGTTTCAACGATGGCAACCGCTAAGCATATCCCCTTTATTGCTGGAGGTCATTATTCAACAGTGGAGAATCTATTTCTTTGGGAGCAAGCATTCTCCTCAGAAGTTCCACTTCATCGACAAATATGAGAAGACCTGTTTTTACCTACTCCATTTTTAAAGAATTATGGCTATGGTTTTTGGATTGAAAACAGGTTTGGATATAAGAAGCTGTGTTAAAAACATTTATCCTACTGCAAATCCGTCAAAACGGCTCATTTTTTAGGAAATTTTTGTTAAATATTCCCGATATTCGCCTCAAATTTCCTAAAAAGTCGCTTGTTTTGACAAATTTTCGTAACGGTAAATATTTTTAACACAGCTTCTAAAGTCATTGGTCATCTGTGAGAAATTAATGGTTTTGTGGCAGCTCACCGTCATTATTTTCAGAAAGGGTATGGTAAAATATGTCTAATTTTACAGGCGGTTGTTTGTGCGGTTCCATTAAATATAAAATTGAAGGACTTCCCTCATCTGCCGGAACTTGCTTTTGTCGAACATGCCAATATATTTCTGGTGGTGCTCCGAGCCATTCTATTCTTTTCCGAAAGTCAGATGTTCATATCGAAGGTGAGAGTGTGGTTTATTGGATGAAATCAGATGAAGGAAATGAGGTAGGTAGGCATTTTTGCGGAAAGTGTGGAACTCCTTTGTTTAGCGAAAGTGAAGCAATTTCAGGTTTTATCAGTATTAAGGTAGGAAGTTTGGATGACCCCAGTCTTTTCAACCCCTCATTAATTATCTGGCAAGATTCTGCTCAACCTTGGCACCAGATTCCTCAGAAAAACACAAATAATTCAATATTTCTAGAAAAAATTACTGGGATCTTCAAAAGAGATTAGCGGAATGAATTAGCTCAAAATGACGGTGTCAGAACCTGTTTGGAAAAGATGGTTCGAATACTACCTATTTCTCAATACCGTAGGCGGCAATCTTATTGTAAATTGTTGCTCGGCTCATTCCCAGTAAACGCGCCGCTTTGGCTTTATTCCAGTCAACCTGTTCCAGCGCTTTGACAATGGTGGTTTTTTCGGAATATTCCTGGGATTGTTGTGATGGAGAAGTGGTTAATGGTCTATCGGTTTGATTAAGGAAATAAGGAGGTAAATGCTCTTGTAGAATCAGTCCTCCAGGGCAAAGGGCACAGGAAAACTCGATGATATTTCTGAGTTCCCGAATATTTCCGGGCCAGGAATAAGTCAGGAGCTTTTTTTGAACGGGCTCTGAAATCCCATCAATGTGCTTGCCAGGGTGATTCTCCCCAAAGTGTTGAATAAAATGATCGGAAATCGCCAGCAAATCTTCGATTCTTTCACGTAGAGGGGGAAGCTCAAATACAATGCCATTGAGCCGGTAATACAGATCTTCGCGGAATATTCCCTGGCGCACCTTTTCCATAAGATCACAGTTGGTGGCTGCTACCACCCGGACATCGGCTTTCCGAGTCTTAGAGTCTCCAACCCGCTCATATTCTTTTGACTCCAGAAAACGTAACAAGCGAAGCTGCATCGCTTTGGAAATATCGCCAATTTCATCCAGAAAAATGGTGCCGGATTGGGCAGCCTCGATGCGCCCTTCCCTATCTGATATTGCTCCAGTAAAAGCGCCTTTCACATGTCCAAACAGTTCGCTTTCCAGGAGATTATCGGACAGGGCTGCGCAATTGACTTTGATCAGTGCTTTTCCGGAGCGATGTCCACCACGATGGATTGCTTCAGCGATTAACTCCTTGCCGGTACCGCTTTCCCCCACAACCAATGCATTGAATTCCACATCAGCCGTTTGTTCCAGGAGCCTATAGATTTGTTGCATCTTTTCACTTTGACCAATGATATTGCCTAAACATCCGCGTTCCATCAGTGCTTTTTCCAACTGAGCCAGACGGCTCACGTCACGAATCACGACTACCACGCCAGACACCTTATCGTCTAAATGATTTAGCGGTGCAGTATTGCATACCAAACTGTGACTTTTATGTTGTTGACAGACACATTCCACCCTGAATTCTTTGATGAGTTCCTGGGTTTCCAATGTTTTTAAAACAAGTGCCTGGAACGATTCTATAGCAATATTCGGTGATTTTGTAAAACAGGGTAACTGGTCGTCGTTGGCAAGATAACAAATATCTTCCACTGGTTTGTTGCAGTGGATAATATTCAGGGCTTCATCTATCGTCAATATGGTGTCTTGAACACTTGAAAATATGGCTTGCATTCGTAAATTAACCATTTCTTTTTCAACAAGCGCATACCTTAACGCCAATTGAGTTTTAATTCTGACTAACACCTCTTCCTGCTTGAACGGTTTAGTCACATAATCAATAGCCCCGTATTCAAACCCTTTAGTAATATTTTCAGTATCGGAAAGTGCCGAAAGAAAAATAACCGGAATATCTTTAGTTTCGGTAGATGTTTTCAGTCTTCTACAAACCTCGAAGCCATCGATACCAGGCATCATAATATCCAGCAACACCAAATCAGGCTTGATCTTAGCAGCGGCTGATAGTGCTAATTCACCGTTAGGTGCCGGTCGAGCAATATACCCATTTTTCTGTAATAGCTCCATTAAGAATTTTAAGTTTGCAGGCGTATCATCGACCACTAAGATGAGGCCCTTATTGTTTTCTGAACGATTTTCCAATTGAGTCTCCTATTATAAGAGGGTAGGCATATGAAATATGATTACAACAATTCCAAAATGTAATCATACTCAAAGTTCTGAATTCGTTTGATGAGTTGATCAACCAGTAAGTTGTCCTGAGTACGAATCTCTTCGGCAAGGCTCAGCATTTGATGGTAATTGGCGTTTTCAATTGCATTCTTCATCTTGATCTTCCATTCCTGTGGTATATTCTCCAGCGTTTCAGTAAAAAAGGAATGATTTTTTTGCTCTTGATCTTTCTCGGATAGAACGCTGTCATCTTCATAAATGTAATTGAGATCCAGGTGTTCCTGTATCATTCTAAAAATCTCTGTGCTTTTAAAAGGTTTTCCTAAAAAATCGTTACAACCGGCGGAAAGTAATTCGTCCTTTTGCTCGTCAAAAGCAGAAGCTGTTAAACCGATAATGACAGGGGAGTGTGCTTTACCGGTTATCCGCCTTATTTCAGAAGTTGCCTCAGCACCGTTCATGACGGGCATACGAAGATCCATAAAGATTAAATCGGGAAGATCGGTATGCCATTTTCGATAGATATCCACACACTCCTTGCCATTTTCTGCGTCTTGAATTTCAAATCCAAGCGGAGTTAGGAGTTCATGCAATATTTGTCGGCTCTCCCAGTTATCATCAACAATCAGGATACGATAAACAGGGGGGGCACCTGCTGGTTCATTGGGTTTTAATCCAATAACCCTGCGAATCGCCTGTCCCGTGGGCATGTTGGAGACAACAAGGGGCTTTATCTTAATCTGAAAACGGAAAATCGATCCTTTTCCGATTTCTGTTTCCACTTCTATCTCACCTCCCAACAGTTGAACAAATCTTTGACTGATAGGAAGCCCAAGTCCAGTTCCTTCCTTTTCCCTTTTGCCTGTTTCAGATTGGACAAAAGCCTCAAAGATACGATCAACATCATCAATACCCGGTCCAGTGTCCTCAATTTCAAACAAAAGTGAGGTGGCAGAAGGACTTTTAATATTTAGGGTAACATGGCCCTTCTCTGTAAACTTGACCGCATTTCCGATCAGATTGACCAATATTTGTCGTAACTTTCCCTGATCACTATGAACAGATTGAGGGACATCCGGTTCCCGGTGAAAGCTCAGTTGCAAATCTTTCTTACTTGCTGCTTGTCCTAACATGAGTTCCAAATCATTGAGTAAACCAAACAAGTCAAAGACACTTGTATTTAGGACAATTTTACCTGCTTCGATCTTTGACAAATCCAATATGTCGTTAATCACTCCCAACAAGTATTCACCACTACGATTGATGATTTGAAGTCTCTCTTTTTGTTTTGACGTCAAATCCTGATCATAGGACATCATTTGAGAAAATCCGAGAATTGCATTCAACGGCGTGCGAAGCTCATGACTCATATTGGCCAGAAATACACTTTTAGCTTTATTGGCTGCCTCAGCTTTTTCTTTAGTTGTCTGTAGGAGTTGGTTTTGTTGTTCCAGTTGCGCTGAAGCACGCTGTAACCTGGTACGCTCTAGATAGAGCTGCAGGTGTGTTTCAACACGGGCTAATAGTTCATATTGGTTAAATGGTTTAGAAACATAATCAACGGCTCCCATTTCAAACCCTCGGACAATGCTATCCATGTCCGTTTTCGCAGACAGGAAAATAACTGGAATCTTGCTGGTTTGAGGTTTTTTTTTAATTCGTGAGCATACTTCGTATCCATCCATCACTGGCATCATGAGATCGAGCAGAATCAGGTGAAATAGTTGAGATTCGAGCCAGTTCAGAGCTCCTTCTCCATTGGTTGCAAACTCGAAAGAATATCCTTCATTTCTCAAAATATTTCCCAATAACTGAATATTTTTAGACTCATCATCAACGATCAATATGGAAAATTGTTCTTTTTCAGAAGGATTTAACATAATCATTAGTGGTGCTGGTTTAATAAGCTGACGGAATCATGAGATTTTTCCATACAAATAAAGGTGACAGTGTCTCTATTGATGAACTTTCCAACAGAAAACTAATAAAGAATTATTTATCATAAATCCATTTGATCGTGTAGACAATACTCTATACATAAGTGTCTAAATTAGACAGCTCTGTCTAAACACAAGTGTCTAATTAGACACTTTGACAAATTGATCGTCACTCCACTCCATTGCCCTCCTAAAGAATTCAAGCTACTGTTATTAAAAAGGATTTAAAAATATTAGTTGAAAATTGTAGAACTGGCATATCTGTTGCCATATAGGCTTATGTGTGATGTACAGAAATTAAAATCACCGCACCATTGTTAAGTTGAACGAAATGGAAAGGGCAAACATATGGAAAAGATTTTCAGAGTACCAGATGAATGTAGAAATCTTAACTCTTATTTTTGGGAGTTGAAGCAAAATGCTTGTGAAGAACTCGAAAAAAACGGAATCTCAGAGGAACCCAGCAAAATCTCGTTCCAAATTCTTCAAAAAATTTGTAGTGAAAACCCTAAAGGATCATTAGCCACATATGTGTTAGAATTGAAAAAAGTTTTCCGTATGAATAAGAATGAACTGTTTTCTTATGACCAAAAAATAAATCAACACCTGAATTCTCCTGTAATATTGTCTGCTGTTACAGTACCAGAAAAAGCAGATTGGGATCCTTTTGATGACGATCTTTGTGAAGTGGACCTTGATGATGACCTTTGTGGAATGGATCTCGATGACGATCTTTGTGAAATGGACCTTGATGACGATTTCTGTGAAATGGATTTTAATGATGTTGATAGTTTATCCGCCATCTGTCAATAAAGCGTTCTCTTCTCTATGTAAGGCACAAAGACAGATAGCCGTATCGACGGATCGCCACTGCGGCGTATTGATCCCACACAAAGTAAAAAAACGAAATTTCCATGTGAAAAGATTTATTTTTCAAGAGACAATCTGATATTCGAGCGCCCTTCTCCTAAGATTTCTGGGGCCGTGAATCCATCGACCAAACTTTGTAAATTCCCAAGTTTGGGCTCCCCCATCGCTAAGAATTTCCAGAGACCATTTCTCTTATAAAGATTTCCCAATAACATACCTGTTTGTCCATGATAAACACTTCCAGAAAGATTAAAACGGCAAATTTCTTTTCCATTGGCATCACAGGCCCGCACAACTGCATTCTCCACACCAGAAAAATCCTGTTTCCGTTCTGTGCCGAGATAGATGTTCACTCCTATCAGGATTTGATGATAGTGGCTGGGAACTGACGACAACTGGATATAAATTTGTTCATCATCTCCACTACCTTTCCCTGTGAGATTGTCTCCACAGTGCTCAATGGAACCATCTTTTGATTTGAGATTGCCATAATAAATCACATCATCTGGAAGATCTGGAATTTTTCCCTTTTTATTCAAAAGTAGAGCAAACGTGTCCAAATCGTAATCGTAACTTTCCTGCTTTGAGCGGAAGGGAGCTTCAAGGAAAGAAGGCATCATGTTTTTTTTAGGCTCACGAATATCCCACCCCAGGCCGATGGTTACCTTGGAAAAATCATATTCTATTTTTTCAAGAATAACCGATTGTCCTTGTACCATATTGATCGACATGATCCTCCTGTTTCATTTGTTTTTTGTTTGTCATCCCTTAGTACTGCTAATCAGAAATAAGTATTCAAATTCTTATTGTGACAGTCTTACTCTTAATCCTAATCTTACTCTTAATCTCTGAAAATTGAGGGATTAAGATTAAGAATTTGTACACTTTATTGTGAATACCTGTACTTAGACATTCTTTAAAAATAAGTTTTTTCAATGTAATAGCAGGTTGTGTTTAAAAGCTCCAGCAGGAGTTCCCCTGATATCAAAGACTATAGTATGTTTCCGTCTGATAGGTTTACTCATTTTATAAAGTTTATCACTCGGTTCCAAGTACTTCATTCAGACGTTCTTTTGTCCAAATAAAAATTCACTTTCCCGTTTCTTTCCAACAAATCCAGACTGAGTATAGCAAGTCTATACAAACTATATCAATTATGATAGTTGTTATACTTGGAATGAGAAAAGCAGAAATATTTATACCAATTTGCGTTTAAAAAAGTAACATTCCAGAGTATTAATTCTTAGAACAGGCCGAGCAAAGAACCAAGGAACAGAGAACTGTTTTCCAAAATACTATTGTGGATCAAATGAAGCTACCTTTATCACAAATGATGGGAGACACTACTCAAAAGCAAAGCAATTTGGTCATATTGAATTACTGAAAGAAGTAACGATTTAGGGAAGATCAACTTACGCACAAATGAAAAGAAACACATGGATACTGCAAGGTTTTTAAAAGATCTGTCTTTTCAATTCATGGAGGTGATGAAAACGGCAGTGAGTCCTCCGGTTCCGAAGCTTCCGGTTAAAGGAGAATTTGCAGGGCAACCAGTGGAAACAACGGTTGATTCGGAGTTGGCCAGGTATTATCTGGAAAATTATCTCACCAATCAAAAAACACAACCGAAATTGGATCATTTGATTGAGCAGATAGAAGCAGAACATCAAGCGAATTTTCCGAGCAGAGAGTCATTAAAAAAATTAACGGATCAATATTCCGTTGATTTTGCAACACTTTATTTGACTAAACGGATTTTAGAAATTCCAGCAAATGAAGAATTGCACTCTTATTTTCTGAATGCTTATGAAGAAGTGCAACGGGCTTCTCAAGCGGGCGATTCTCTCTATAATCCACACTTGTCTTCCTGTATTTTTCTGATTGTTCCGGCGTGGGACTATGTGGAAATGGGACCAGAAATCGGAACCGATTTCGCTGATACCCGAAAGTTGCTTGATCAAATTGGCGCGGAAAACCACCTCTTGGCAATTGAACCAGTGGGTTCGGTGGAAAGAAATGCTGAAATTGTTGCTCGTGAAATTCTGCGTTTCAGTCAGCAAACGACCAAAGCCTTGATCTTGGTCAGTGGGAGTTCCTCCGGTCCTGCGGTGGCCCATGCGTTGGGAGAAATTTTAGAACCCCAACAGCTTCAGCAAGTGAAATGCTGGGTCAACGCGGTTGGTATTTTACAGGGAGCTTCCTTTGTTGATGTTTTGCTCTCCCGGCCTTTATGTTGGGGCCTTCGTGTTTTTTTGCTGGTCAAAAAATGGAAATTTGAGGACATTGAAAGCATGTCCATGCGCATTCGACGAGAGCGTTTTCAGCAAGTAAGCATCCCCCGCGACATTTTCATCCTGAATTATTTGAGCATTCCTGTATCGGGAAATATTTCTCAATTTGCCAGAATGGCTTACAAGGTCATACGCAAGCAAGGCCCTAATGATGGAAGTGCCTTGATCCTGGATACAATGGTTCCTGATGGAATTTCGATTGTTTCATTTGGAACCGACCATTTTATTAATTTTGATCCTCAAATTCCTCTCAAGGTAGCAGCAATTGGACAAACCGTGGTTCATCACCTCAAGTTGGGGATATGAATAAGCAACACATCTGCATCTAGTGAAACGTCTGGTTAACTCTTTTCTTTGATCAATTTTAGACGAGTGGCTGGCATTCGTTTGAGACGCTGATTTCTTGTTTCAATTTATCATGATCCTCTCCAGACGTCATCAGGATGATGACATCGTTTTCTTGATTGATCGGTGTGAGCGTCAAATTTGATCTACATTTTACAAATATCAAAAACTGTATTTCAAACTGGCCAAGATCCGATCGTTATTGCGGAAAATATAAAGTAGATTGTCGGCTTTGGAAGCCTCATAGACAACAATTCCGGCAGAAAGTTGTAAGGCATCCACATAATCATAATCTACCGTAACCCTTAACACATCGCCATTATCATTTGGTAAGCGCACCCAGAAAAATTGGGGGTGCAGTGTATCATTCCAGGTATCATACCTCAAAATCAGTGACGAAGAAGCACGAAGTTCCAGGTGCATCAAATTGTCCTCATAGTCATGAGTTTTGATGATTCCAAGTTCAAAGGTTGCAGTGAGATCAGTTACTCCGGTATAATCAAAACCTAACATTGCTTCAGATGTATTTTTTTCACTCCAGCTTTCTGGACGATCCACCTCGTTTTCCAATTGTTTGTCTAGATCTTCACGGGCAAAACCCAATCCATGTTTCTCAGCAAATTCCAGTTTCAGCAACCAGGATCCCATCACATAATTGCCTGAACCACCATAAACTTGAATTCTCCGGTAACGTGGAATCAACCGAGAAGTATTTTTATCAAAATCAAGATAGGCTTCATCCTCAAAAACATCGGCATACATGAAACTGATATCTCCTCCATTGAAGGACTTGAACAAACGATAGAGCGTTTCTGTATTACTGAGATGATTCTCTGGCTGTTTTGGGAATTCGACCTCAAAAATACTGCGAATGCTGGCATAAGGATCATACTCAAAACCTTCGACACCAATCTTGTTCGCTCGAAATTCATGAGTGAAAACCACATTGAATTCCCACCCTTCCTTCAGGTAAGAAAACTTAGTGGCAAAAATTGGAATACGGGCATCTTCTATATCCACCACACCTTGTTCTCTATTGTCCCGAGGATTGGCCATATCAGTGATGGCAGGACCTTCTGATTCTCCCCAGGCAATGATCTGGCGTCCCACTTTGAGCCATAGCGAATCGGTCAAAGGTCCTTCAATGAAGGTATCTCGAAATTCAGCTTCTCGCTCCACAACATTCAAAGTATCATAGGGGTACAAATCACGATCCTCCCAGGAATAATAGGCATCGTAAAAAGCATTTCCACTGATTTTGAGTTTCCAGTCTTTGTCCAGATCCACCTCCAAATTCAGATTCAGGATAGAACGGACTTTGCTCAGTTCGGCCCCTCTTCTGACAAAACCCAGATTAGGATCTTGCTCTTGAAAACTATAGGCCAATTCTTCCCTGAAAAAACCACCGTAGCTCAATCCTTGGGATTCAGTAGAAACAGGAACCGGCAGTTTGACTTCAATCTCTTCGAAAGCATCATCCCCTTCTTCAAAATCTTCGTCTTCAAAGCCTTCCAGATCTTCGTCTTCCTCCTCTTCCTCAGCAGGTTCACCGTCTTCGACAGGCTCTGTCTGAGCCCAGCCGTCTTGTATTAAATACACATTATTGGAGACAAAACCAGAACTCAACAAAATGAGACATAGCCACCAAACCACTTTTTTCATTTATAGCCCCCGCTCCATGCGTTGTGTTGTGAACATGTCATCATCCAATGGTTGATTGTATTGAATGGATCTGGTTTGCAGAACGGTACTATGTTCTCTCTTTCCTTTTTTTGTCGTCACCATCTGCATTTTTTTCCCTGTCCAGACCCCATCAATTTGTTCAATCTCAGAAATCGTCAAGTATTTAATCTTTTTTCCTTTCTTGACCCAAAATTTGCCTTTTACCACCATGAATATGTCTTTGCGTACCCACAACTGACTTTTGAGATTGCCCGTTTCTTTGATCACTTTTTTCTTAATCGCCTTTTTGGGTTTAGCCTCAATAACCCAGGTATCATGACCATCGACCATCTCACTTTCTTTGATAAATTTATAATCATAGTCTTCAACATCGACACCTTCCACATCGGCATAGGTGAAATCTGTTCCCATAAAGGAACCCGATTTATCAGAAGAAGCGATCCGTTTTACTTTGCGAAGTGCGGGTAAATACAACCAAGAATCGTCTTCCTTGCTCGAATCATCCCACTCATGGGAAAGAAAAGCCGTGTTTTTCACATCAGCAGGAGAAAGAAAAAAAGAAATGGATTTGGTATCCTCTCCATATTCTTTAGAAAATCCTTTGGTTTCGCGAACCCGTTGCCCCCCTCTTCGATCAATCAGGATCATGATCATATCTTGGATAGAAGTATCTCCCTCATAACGGTCATCCTCTTTCTCCATCACTTGTTGAGCGGTTAATGTTTCTCCCAACAAAGGTGTAGGCACAGCAAAACTGATGAGCAACACGAAAAGCAAAAAATGGCGGGCAATGAACGGTAATGTGAATGTATGCATGGAAACCTCCTTAATCAAGGTTATCAAAAAATATAATTAACTTAGACCATACTCTTTACGGGTTTCACCGTAGTCATGGGAACTGGAGAAGATCGGTGAGAACTGGTAAAAAATATGATGGCTGGCAGAAACAACAGATCTGCCACCAGTGCAACTACCATAATAATGGCTGAAAACAATCCCAGATAAATAAACGACACGAAGGATGCGATCATAAAGATACTGAATCCTCCCACTAAAATGATTGAAGTAAAGATGACAGCACGTCCAGATTCTGTCATGGCCAGATGCACACTTTCCAATTGGCTTTTTCCACTGCGGTGTGCGTGAACGTAACGGTTCATCACGTGGATTGAACTATCCACCGCAATACCAATGGTCATAGCAGCAATCAAGATAGTTCCCAAATCCAGGCTAATGCCCATCAGGTACATGACTGCTCCAGCAAACAAGATCGGAAACACGCTGGGGATCATCGCCAATATTCCATATTTGATCGAGCGAAACAATACAAAGAAACATAAAATAATAATGAACAAGGCCACCGAAAAGGATTGAATCATACCTTCCTGCATATACACTTGTTGTGCATTGAACAGAACAACAGTTCCAGTCAATTCGACATCCAATGTGGGAAACTCATTGGCCAGTGTCTTTTCTATACCAGCCAACAACCGACCCATTGTCAAATCCGACATATTGATTACCCTGATGGAAATCCGCATGAATCGTTCATCAATGGTTTTCAAATCCGATAAATCTTCTTCTGGGCCACTGCTCTCATAAAGCAATAAATATTGAGCCACCAGTTCCCGCGTATCGGGAATCTTAAAATATGCGGGGTCATCATTGTGCATCGCCTGATTTTGTTTGCGAATATAATCCAGGATTGAATTGGCTTCCCCAGTTTCTTCCATACTTTCTAAATACTCTTGAAAACGGAGGGTCTCCCGCAGGAATTCCGGTTCTTTCACTCCTCCTTCTGTTCCAGAATCAATCATGAATTCAATATTGAGCCCTCCGCCATAGGTCCGGTCAAAATAGTTGAAATCCTGACGAACTGCTGATTTCTCTTTAAAATAAGTGATGAAATTGGCATCAACGGAAAGCTGTGAAGCATAAACCAGGCTGAAAATAATCATCCCTCCCCCCAGCAAAGACAATGGACGGCGGTATGTATACGTGAATGTGGCCAACTGGCGGGTAATTCGTGGAATCAGACCCAGCTCCACTGCTTTTTTGGTTCGCTCTGGCAAACCTGTGATAAAGCTGAGGACAGCCGGCAATAGAGTAACGGAAAGCACAAAAGCAATGAAAGCACCGGATGCCCCCAGCACTCCAAATTCTTTCACAGGAACCAGTTTGGTGACAGACAATGCTAAAAATCCAACCGTGGTAGTCAAAGAGGTATAAAAACAGGGCAACCACATCGTTGCAATGGATTTTTTAGCAGCCTCTTTTGGAGAAAGTCCTTCATTTCTAAAGTGATAAAACTCCACCAATACATGCACCGAATCGCCAATTCCAATCATGATCAGGATATTGGGCAGCATCGTATTGATCATGTTGAAAGGCCAGCGGATCAGTCCTTGTAATCCAATGACCAGCACCAAAGAACACCCAATGACCAGCCAGGGCAACAACATGCCGGGAATGGTGCGAAAGGAGAAAAACAAAAGGACAAGAATCATCAAAGACAAGAGAGGAACAATCAACGCTTGATCTCCCGTGCTCAGGTTCAGAAAACGCTCGGCCAACAACGCCTGTCCAAAAATACGGATTTCAAATCCTTGTTCTCTCAGTTGTTGTTCTGCTAAAAAAGCGTGCAAGTCATCAATCAGTTGCACTTTGTGCGTGTTTTCCCGTTTGATGTACAAAGTACGGGCGATAATCATGGTGTGTTGGAAGTCTTCTGTCAGCAAGACCCCATGCACCAGTGTTTCTCTTTCCATGATTTTTGCCAGTTGATCCATGCTTTCTGGGGATGGGTCCAGTTCTTCCATATCCTCAATCAGATCATCCACCGACAGCGTATCATCTTCAGCATGAATGTACTGATACTTGGAAAGAGAACTCACTTTAGTGACCGCTTCATGATCTTCCAGAAACTCTGTGAGCTTGCCAATGGCCTGCAAGGTATCATGGTTGAATATGTTTTTATCCTCAGGCCGGGCTTTCAAACCAACCAGCAAATATTCGTTGTCACCAAATCGTTCCAGCAAGCGGTCGTACTTTTGTAAATTCGGATCATCTGGCAAGAAAAAAAGCTCATTGGAATTATCAAAATACAGATTTTTCATGGGATACACCGCTCCCATTACCAGGATCATACTACCAATAATCACCAGCCAACGATGATTGACAATCAGCTCTGCCCATTTTTCAATCAATTTGTCGAACATAAAGACCCCTATTGTGCATAGTAAAGGTTTACAATTTTGACTTTAGAAGATTTTCCATGCTACTATTTCTTATTTACCCAAACAATGACCGACAGGTGCATGAAATTGACGATGTGGGGCAAAAATGACAGACTCTCATACCATTTCTGGAGCAATCGTAAAAAGGTGGTTTAATGCACTGGCCAAGGGAGGCATTCCTGTCCAGCGATTAGAGGAAGAAACAGGATTGACTTTGGATCAGTTGGAAGATCTGGATAGTAGAATTTCCCTGGATCAACATTATAAATTGATGGAAACTGGCATTGCCTTAACAGGCAATCCAGCCCTGGCTTTACAAATGGGAGAATTTTTCGAGCCAGAGGACCTTGGCATTGTCGGGCATGTCTTTGTCAACAGCCCGACCTTGCGAGAAGCCGGTCAACAAGCAGTTCGCTACACCAAGTTGATCTGTGAAGTGGCCT
>JANQHV010000051.1 GCA_028282505.1 SAR324 cluster bacterium
GCTGAGCGTAGTCGAAGCATCTCAGAGACCCTTCGACTACGCTCAGGGTGACACAGCATTCAATGTGCCAAACAAAACCAAAATCTCACTACTATATAATCATGCCTGGATTGTCTTTGATGCTGTCTTCGGTGCAGCTAAAACCAGATAAACACCGAGAACCGACAGGCCAATTCCAACCAGAGCAATGATGTTCAAGCGTTCGTCAAAAAAGAAAAATGTTTCAATCGCAGTGAGAGGAGGGACTAAATAAAACAAACTGGCTACCCTGGAAATTTCTCCTTCTTTGATCATGAAAAGTAAAAGTAAAATAGCTGTGATCGATAAGCCGAAGACCAACCAGAGCAGGGCAAAGATGAATTCATTTGTCAGAGAAACTTCCATTGTTTCAAGACTATATGCCAACCCTCCCATGATTACAGCGGTGGCTGTGTACTGAATGAACGCTCCACTCAATAATGGAGTGTGGGAGCAATATTTTTTCTGATAGAAAGTTCCCAAAGAAATGCCCAGTAAGGCTGTTACCGCGTAACTAACCGTTTGCAGATTGACCCCTGAAATCAAATCTGCTTCTGTCGTCAATCGCCCTCCCAACAAAACACCTGAGATTCCAATAAATCCCAGTATCATTCCAAATACCTGCCTACGGGAAAAAACAACCTTTGTCAGTAAAACAGTGAGAGCCATTGTTACAATGGGTTGTAAACCAACAATAATGGCACTGATTCCTGCTGGCATGCCTGCTTTGATTGCGGAAAACACTCCTCCTAAAAAAGCACCATGGACCAGGATACCAGAAATGGATAGATGCAGAATAGAATTTTTATCCCCTGGCCAGCCAGCACGTGTCATCTGGATGATCACTCCCAACACGACAAGAGTGACTACCATGCGTAAAAATAAGAATGTAAAAGGCTCCACGTAGGGCAGGCCAAATTTTGCCCCAATGAAACCAGTACTCCATAGAAAAACAAAAATTCCCGGTATGATGGTCAACCACAGTTTTTTGGCAGGTTTCATTCACAATACCATAATGGTATGATTTTGATTTGTTCTGAACATTATCTTCACCCTGTTGAATAAACTCTCTGAAAAGAACAAAAAAAATGCCACAGAGTCAAAGAAGACACAGAGAAAAATATTCTTTAAATATAGCACTCTGAGCCTCTGTACAAATGGGATCAAAGTTGAACTGGTAAAGCGGGCCGTTCAAAAGTACATGAAAATGTGCACAATATCTATGTAAACCTCACAAATCCATTGTATACCAAATTTCTTTTAA
Source organism: SAR324 cluster bacterium (assembly GCA_028282505.1). Classification (GTDB taxonomy): domain Bacteria; phylum SAR324; class SAR324; order SAR324; family NAC60-12. The sequence goes on from JANQHV010000051.1 coordinate 1,283, forward strand.
AAAATAACCGTTGTCAGAGACAAGTTTTCCGATGGTGTCGAAGCGGTTGTTTTAGTATTATTTCCTATGTTTGTTAAAAAATTGCCGCATGCTGCCGATAAAGCAATAAGAGATGAATACTTACTTATTATTCAAGTCAGGAGGATAAAATGAAGCTGGGAAAAATTGCAGTAATGGCATTATTATCTTTTGTTATGTTAGCATGTGGCACCGGAAGTGAAGCCGATGTTGACTTTGACATAGATGCGGACATGACCACTTTCACCTGGGATGACGCAGATAGTTGCGCTACTGATGTATCAGCAGGCAATGGCGATAGCTCTGATAATTGTGGGGCTACTCTTTCCTTTGTAGCAACTGCTGAAGAAAAAAGTGGAAGCTGTAAGGCGACGGACGTGACAGTCAAGTGGACATTTGAATTTTCCAACAATACCTCTCAACAAGTAGAAATCGATTTTGGGGACATCGATCGTGGAGACAGTGAGTCAGAAACCGTATCCATTCATTTTTCCAACTGGTTGTTATTCAGTGATGGGGACCCTGATGGAGATGCCAGCTTTGGCTCAGATTGTGGAGGCACCATTACTGGATTGGATGGTATACCTATCTAAGAGCGTGTTTAAAAATTATGTTCCTACTGCAAAACCGCCAAAAATGGAGCGGATTTTCCAGAAATTCTCGTTAAATAGTTCACTATTCGCCTCAAATTTCTGAAAAGCCTCCCTCATTTTGGACGATTTTTCGTAACGGAAATAATTTTTAAACACGCTCTAAGAAGATTTCCGGTAAAGAATTGATCTCAAATCATCTTCAAATGGCATAAAAAGACTCTTTTGCTTTCCAGCTTCTGGAGGCAGATGTTTGGATGATACTAACAAATCTTCGTTTTGAGCATGTTTTTCATGGACAATATGTTTTTGTTGTGCGATGGTTTCTATAAAACGTACCAAGCAGCTAATCAGGGGGGGATGAGCATTAACCGAACAAAAGGCCATGAGTTTCTCTGATCGGATTGAAAACGATATTTGTGTGCTAAGCGTAGAGGAAGACCTCACTTGGAATAGTGCAGAAGAGTTCTACTTTTATGTAGAGACACTGGTTGAAGATCACCCTCTGAATGCAATTGTTTTGAATTTAGAACAAGTGAGAAAGATCGATTCTGCTGGAATAGGAAAAATTTTTAGTCTTTACAAGCGTTGTCAAAAAAGACAAATGCAACTGACAATTTGTAATGTCAGTGATGATCTCCTCGACATGATAAAGAGTATTGGTTTGGGCTCTATTTTTACTTTTCACAAAAGCGAAGAAGAAGCACTGGCAAGTTTACAAACGCAGTAGACGTTCATTCCGCCTTGGACTCTTCAACATATTGGAGTCTCTGGGATTTACTGAGACAGATTTTCTTCAAAAAAAGAGCATGCTTCTTCTTCTGTCGTAAAGATTTGAATTTTTTTGTTCAAATTGACCAGTTTCAATGTGCCATATACCGAAGTATTCAATTGGCACAATGCCAGATCAACAGGGGCCCGTTTCAAGAGCATCATAAAAGTACCTATCCCCGCAGAATTAATACAAGATGTTTTTTCCAAATTGATGACAAGTGCGGCGGCTTTGGTTTTCTCCAATGTCTGCAAACAATAAGGAGTCAGTTTATTTGCCAGGCTCGCGGTCAGTTCACCTTCAACATCTATTATGCAAATCTGATTGACAGTGCGATATGATAAACTCATGACTGTGCTGTTTTTGTAAAAATTTGAATGAATATTGTATGAATCCTCAAAGTAATATTGCATAATACCATCGTATATTGTAGTAAAATAAGCACAATTAGAAAAAACAATTCCATCGATAAATCAGCAAGCTTTGAAAGAAAACCGTGAAACTATCTCATCGTACTGCCGAAAACATCTGTATTATTGATTTTGCAGAGCGTCTCACCTTGACGGAGACACTGGAGATCGAAATATCTCTTACTGCATTAGCCAATATGGATTTTGATGGATACGTCATGGATTTTACTAAAATACAGCGTATCGATTCATCAGGGATCGGGTTGGTCATTGCGTTCTTTAACAAACTGCGAAAGAAACAAGTAAAAGCAGCGCTCTGCCCAAATAATTACCTCGAATCGTTATTCCGTAAAGCCAATTTAAGTGATGTCATTCCAACCTATTCAACAGAAGAAGAAGCAATAGCATTTTTTCAGAAATAACCGACTATGGAACTAACATACCACCTGGAAGATCGTATTTGTATCATGGAGTTACAAGGAGAGCTGACTTTAGACAGAGCATATGATTTTAACAATCAAGTTCGATCTTTAATTGATGAGATCAATCCAAAAGTGGTTGTGATGAATATGAGACACGTCCCCCATATCGATTCTGCAGGATTCGGAGCACTTGCCACCATTTACAAAATGATGCAGCCACATGGAAAAAAACTGGGGATTTTTCAATTAGCTCCTCAAGTATGGACCACATTACAAACGACTAAACTGGATGAGTTGATTGCCGTTTATGAAACAAAACAAGAGGCCATCGAGGATCTAACAAAAGACTAAAGAGTTTCTAAAAAACCTTCGCCACAAGCAACTAGCCAAAGAGGAACACCTTCTGCATCAAAATCAACTGCCAATGAAAAGGTATCTGTTTGCAGGAAAGATTCTTCTCCCAATTCAGGCAAACCAAATTTGAATCGCTCTGTAGGTGGTAGCAATTCAGCCAACAAGCGTCCTGCAATCACATTCAGAGTTTCTGCAATCAAATCATTGAGTATTTGTTCAGAAGGTTCTTCTTCCATAGCATACACATTCTCTGCCATGGTGATGACCAACGTTCGTGGCATGATGAGACGCAGCTCGCCAGAAAACGGATAGAAAATCAAGATTTCGGCATACAAGGCGTCCATATTCATCCAGTCAATGCTTTCTGAATAATCCAAATATTCCCCCATGGGCTCTGCGTCGATAAAGACCATTTCCATGGAATCACTCACTGCCTGGATGATATGTTTTTCCAGTTTCTCCAATAATGCTTTGTTATTCATTTCCCCACCATCCTCTTCATATGGTCCATTCTCCTTTTGACGGATTGGAGAGAATGACCGCTCCATCATCGGTTCGCATTTGTACAGTACGGCTCAAAGAGCCCCCCACATCTTCAGCTAGGGCCCCCAGTCGAAGCGCCCATAAGTTTTTTTTCACTGCCAGCGTATTTCGTTTACCAACGTTGAACTTGAAACTAGGATCTGCAATTTGAGCCCCTCCTGCCAATTTAATCCAGACTTGTCCAGAACTGCCCAGTTTTTTCATCAGGGCCAGTAACGCCGCAATACCTGTATCTGCAAAATATCCTGGTTTTTCCTGTGCTTTTTGGCGATCTATGGAAGAATCCGGTAAAACAATATGCACCATTCCCGCTGCTTTGATAAGAGGGTCATACAGCATTACGGCCACACATGATCCCAGAGCATATGTTTTGATAGTGGTTCCTGGAGTTTTAGAGGCTCCATAATCTCCAAGTCCTAAAATGATTTCGCTCATTTAGTGGTTTTGTTCAATATTTTCTAACTATTAAAAATTTTAGGGCATGATTATATTTTAGGCGACCTGAAGTCGTTGCTCCCCTTGCCAAGGAGGGGAAATTATCTTTGCACAATTGGTCGAAAATATGACCCACCCCAAATTTTATAGCAGTTCTTTTATTATGAGGATTCCTGTAATTGCTTCAATTCTGCTCGAAATTGATCAAATACCCCTGCCAAACGTTTTTTATTCTTATCAGCAAGTCCGGTAAAACACCAAACTAATTGTAAACGTGCTGGACTATCATTCTCTTTCCAGCTTAATGCTGTGGAACGTAAATACCGGCACACCAAGTTTTTGACTTCAACGGATTGATAGCCGGCTGGAAATTGAACAGAAACATAAGCGCTTTTCAATAAACCCATATATTGGTCAGAATATTCAATGTCACACAGTATTCCATTCATGCTGATATTCACAACATTCCCCTCCACTTCTTGGTGTTCAAAGCGTATGAATGCTTTTGTTCCAGGAATACTGATACGTTCCTGCTTTCTTTGTCGTCTTGGATTACAAGCAGAATCGACTTTTGCACCAAGATCTGGAGAGGTAAAAGGAGGATTCAAGTAGAACTTAATCCCTTGATCCACCAACTTCTTCATGTTTTTTTTCGAATCATTCGCTACAATAAGAATGAAGGGGGTCTCTTTATTTAAAGGAGACACAAGCATTTTCTGATAAAAAGCGGGACCATCCATATCAGCCTGATCCTCTCCACAGATGATGGCATCGAACTTTTCCTTTTGAATTTTTTCAAGTCCTTTTTTTGTAGAAGCAACCTCTGTAATCTGAGGATCTGTCAATTCAGCCAAAAGAAACTTATGTATCAGTGTGCTGATCCATTTCAATTCATGAATAATCAGTACGTTCATATTTCCTTTCAGAAGAAGTTAGTGTAAGATATCCCGTAAATACTCAACAATTGTAAGTATACTGATCATGATAAGAATAGCAACAAGATAAAAAAAAGGAGTCGAATGTCGGAATTAACAGAGATGAAATGTGTTGCCTGCCAGGTTGGTGCTCCATTGGCTACCGCTACAGAAATTGAAGAATGGCAACCCAAAATTCCAGATTGGGAAATTAAAGAAATTGAAGGAATTCAGCGTCTTGAGCGTGTATTTCATTTCAATAATTTCAAAGAAACTCTATCTTTTGTCAATCAAGTAGGAGAGATTGCAGAACAAGAAGGGCATCATCCAGTGATGCTGGTGGAATTTCGCAGTGCCACTGTTTCCTGGTGGACTCATAAAATCAAAGGACTGCATGCCAATGACTTCATTATGGCAGCCAAAACAGATCAGCTCTAGCAGTACTGTTTTAGTAATTCTTCTGCTTGTGCTTGTGTTTTGATGATATTCTGTTTTTTTATTTCTTCATATCCTCTGATATGATCTGGTAAAGCAGCAATCTTGAGAGCATCTTCTATATTGTTGGCTGTTAAGTGGAGCAGCAAACGTTTTACCAGATCTTGATACCATCCAATCAGCTGGATTTCCATTTTCCGGATTTCTGTTTTGGCAAATAGATCCAGGAAAGTTCCCCGCAACAATTTACCTTTTGCCAAAAACTGCAAAACAGGCAAAATCCATGAGCCTAACTTCAATTTTTTGTTCCACCCCAGAAGGCGCAAAATGGGAGGATGCAGGTATATAAAAATGTTGGCA
>JANQHV010000074.1 GCA_028282505.1 SAR324 cluster bacterium
GGCCAACAGAAAGAACGTCTGGTAAGATGATCTAATGACAGAATAGAGGTTCGGATTAAAGAATTGAAAAATCTCCGAGAAAGGGTTCTATGCAGAAAAAGACAACGAGATCAAAAGCAGGATCGATTTTAGTTGCGATTGACCTCACCAAACATTCCACCGAACCTTTGCTATTTGCAAGTGACCTTGCTTCCAAACTGAGTAAAAATTTGCTTATTTTACACGTGGTGCACGATCCAGAGGAATCTCCAGGGTTTTATGTACCGAAGGGTAAAAAAAGGATCCTCAAACCAATGAGTAAGATTGCTAGAGAGATGCTGGAAAAGTATCTCAATAAGCTAGGTCAGAGTTCGCCAGAATTGAAATTGGGCAAAGGTATAGAAACCATAATAGTCGAAGGAATACCTGAAACAAAAATTCTGGAAGTGGCCAACCAGAACCATGTGGATATGATTGTTGTTGGCAGTCATGGCCGCAAAGGGATTTCCAAGTTACTTTTGGGGTCCAGGGCAGATCATATCGTCACCCATGCTCTGATCCCGGTGGTTGTAGTTAAAACCAAAAAGGCGAAAAAACTCATCATGAAAAAGGGGGAAAAAGATGGATAAATTACTGACACGAAAAATCCGTATTGGTGGATTTGTAATCTTGAGCTTGCTTCTCCTCTCATGGCCTTTCATTTCAAGTGCTACGTCGGGTGGAAAATCAAACGACATCAACTGGGAGCAGTTGATGATGCAGTTGTTGGGAGGGCTGGGAATTTTTCTTTTTGGTATGGAGCAAATGAGTGAGTCGATGAGGGTAGTGGCTGGTGATCGCATGCGCAGCATTTTAGCTCGTTTGTCCAATACTCGTATCATGGGACTTTTGACAGGAGCGATAGTCACCATGGTGATCCAGTCGAGTTCTGTGACTACAGTCATGCTGGTTGGTTTTGTATCGGCGGGTTTGATGTCCTTCTCTCAAAGCATTGCTGTGATTTTAGGAGCAGACATTGGCACCACGATTACGGCTCAGATTGTTGCCTTCAAAGTGACAAAATATGCACTGGCCCTTATAGCAATGGGAGTGGGAATGCAATTCTTTTCAAAGAATGACAGGGTTATTCAATACGGTCTAATGGTCATGGGGCTGGGCATGGTATTTTATGGCATGGGAGTGATGAGTGCGGGCATGAAACCCTTGAGGAGTTATCAACCATTTTTGGATTTGATGGCATCAATGGATAACCCAGTCCTGGGTATTTTGGTGTCTGCGGCTTTCACCGGTTTAGTGCAATCCAGTTCAGCAACAACCGGGGTGGTGATCGTGTTGGGGATGGAAGGCGTCATCAATCTGGAGGCAGGAATCTCTTTGATCCTTGGAGCAAACATTGGTACTTGTGTGACAGCAGGACTGGCTTCTATCGGGAAACCCCGTGAAGCAGTCCGAGTCGCCCTTGCACACATTTCATTTAAGATATTGGGAGTGTTGCTCATTCTGCCCTTCATTCCACTCCTGACGAAGTTGGCAATCAGGATTTCACCAGAAAATGATCTACCCCGGCAAATTGCCAATTCCCATACACTTTTTAATGTTGGGTTAGCCATGGTATTTCTCCCATTTACCACCCAGTTTGCAAGAGTGATCAATTGGATGGCACCTGATCGCCAAATCAGAGAAGAGGAAAAAACATTGTTAGAAATCAGATATATGGACCCTGTGTTACTGGATACTCCGGCACTGGCCTTAGAAGCAGCACGCCATGAAATGCATCGTATTGGAAATCGGTTGCAAAAAATGTTGCAAGGGATTGTCCCAGGTATTTATGAAGGAACTTCGGAAGATTTAGATGCTATTGAAAAGCTGGATGATGAAGTCGATACCATTCATAAACACATCCTGAACTATCTTTCAGGTCTGAACGAACGATGGATGGCCTCAGAAGAAACACTGACGATGATCCATTTGATGTCAACCGTCAACGATCTAGAACATATTGGGGATGTTGTGGAAACCGATTTGATTCCTCTGGGAAGAAAGCGCCTGGAGCATGGGCTGGAGATACCTGAAGCTATTTTTGATAACTTGAGTTCTTTGGGTACTGTGGTTGCTGATGCTTTGCAATTGACCCTGGAAGCCTTAGAAGAGTTGGATGGTCAAAAAGCACGGGAAGCGGCAGAGCTGAAACAAAAAATCAATCAAGCTGTTGCTGTTGCAGAAAGTATGCAGGCTGTTCTGCTGGCAGGGGAAGAAAAGAATGTGGAAGCCTATGCCATGCAAATGGATGTGATCGATAAACTCAAACGAGTGTATTACCATACCAAGAGAATGGCAAAAACTGTAGCAGAGACAGCAGACATTGCTGAAGAAATCGCGGCATGATCTATTTTCTCTTCACTAATTTTTTGAAAGGTGATTTGAAAAAGAGATGAGTGAATTTCGTTTGAAAGTAATTTAAGAATTGAAATTTTTGATTATAAAATCTGCGGGAATCCACTGTTTTGTAGTGGCGGGGTCGATGAGACTCGAACTCGCGGCCTCCGGCGTGACAGGCCGGAGAAATATCATTTCCTTTATTTCTCTTTATTTTCCAAAATATCACATAACTTATTTATTTTATTAATTATTTTTAAGAAATAACTTCCTTCTTTTTCCATTCTGCGATATCTATTTTCTCTCAAGTTTGGTGGGGATAACCATCAAATGACCAACACAAAAAGAGAAAAAGCGAGGAATCATGCCACGACAGCAACGACAAAAAACGGCCTATCCTGGCGTCTTTTACATCGAAAGATTCCGTTGAACGCAACGGCCAAAGATGTTCTTCTCAATCACGAGACACCGTTTCCCCAAAGTCCTTACGTCTTCCCCAATAGCCAAGGCAAGCAGCGCACGGACATGAAACGTCCGATCAACCGAATCAAAGAACGGGCCGATCTTCCCGATGATTTTCGTCCCTTACATGGGCTTCGTCATGTATACGCTTCCATGCTGGCTTCATCAGGAAAGGTTGATCTCTACACGCTGCAACGGGTGCTCACTCACAAATCTCCCAAAATGACCGAACGCTATGCCCATTTGCGCCACGAAGCATTACAGAGAGGAGCGAAGGCAGCGGTAGATGTTATTGGAGATGCGCTCAATCATCAAAAGTCATCACGGGAAATTCAGGGGCAACCACGTGATTGAGATTTGAGATCGTTTCCTTCTTATGGTATCGTTGAACATCACTTAGCCAAGAAAGGAATACCTATGCGTGTCAATCGTGATTTTCCCGAACCTATCGCCCGTTGGCTGGAAACAGCTCCGCTTTCTGTGATTTCTGATTTTCTCAAAACAGCTTCTTCTTCAAAAACCGAATCGGATATCCCGGTAGTGCAGGATGATGAACTCGTGGCGGCCATCGCTCATAGTGTGGAGCATGATGATCCTGACGATTTTCAAACCGCCAGCGAATTTCTCGCAGACATAAGGAAAGAGGGTCTGATCAGGTAAAACCAATGTGGAGACTTGTCGTAAACCCTTCACTGAAAAAAAGTATCAGAAGATT
>JANQHV010000075.1 GCA_028282505.1 SAR324 cluster bacterium
AGTGAAGCGAAGGATCTCTAAATGGCGGATATATGATAGATTCTTCGCTATGCTCAGAATGACAAATCGTAAAAAAACGAATTCTCTAACAGGTTCTTACTGTGACAGCACCAGAGAAAAAAGGATGGGTGTATTTTCGATGCGATCCTTTTCCAGCACCTCGAATTTCAACAAACCCTGCATCCATGAGATCTTTGATTAGCTCCCTGATTTTTCTTGGCATGGGTTAATTTCTGTCGATTCCAACAATCCTGTGATAGTTTTCAGGGTCGGTATCTCCCTCTGTATTGATGAGCAATATTCGGCAATGTGCTCCCAAACCCATCGTTTTTTTCGTTTCTCTCAGCAAAGGATCATGGATCAAAGCCGTCAAAGCAGCCAGACCTGAAGCACCTGCCTCTCCAGAAATGATTCCTTCGTTTGCATATTGCTTCATGGCTTCTTCCGCATATGAGTCAGTAATGGCAAGAAACAGCTTCACCGAATCGCGAAGAATTGGCCAGGCTACTAAAGAAGGAGTACCACAATTCAATCCTGCCATGATGGTTTGTCTTTGTCCTTTGGCAGGAATCGGCTTTCCCTGGCCGTCTTCAATGGAATCCAGAAAGCCAGCAGCCTCCAGGGGTTCCACACATACCAACTGGGGACGTTGGTTACCATAATGCTTTGTATAATAAGCCGCACCTGCCGCCGCAAAAGCCCCCACTCCTACTTGAAGAACAACAAAATCAAATGTTGATTTTGTTTTCTCCTGCATCTCTGATTCCACTTCATGAAAGATGGTAGAGTATCCATTCAGCACCCAGGAAGGAATGGTCGTGTACCCTTCATACGCCGTGTCCGCAATTTCAAACCAGCCATGTTCTTTTGCATCTTTAGCTGCAACGGTAACACAGTCATCGTAAGTTCCATCCACAATAACAACCTGTGCTCCTTCCTTTCTAATATCCTCAATTCTTGCTGGTACCGTATCAGACGGCATATAAATCACAGCCTTTTGTTGCAATTTCTTTGCAGTCCAAGCTACTGCTCTTCCATGATTTCCGTCGGTGGCAGCACAGAACGTAAACGATCCTAATTTTGTCAGCTTTACCGGATCATGAAAAATACTGGTATCAAATACTTCTGAGAATTGTGCTTCCCACTTTTCTTTCAGAAAACGATAAATGGCATAACTGGCTCCTAATGCTTTAAACGCATTAAGCCCAAAACGGTGGCTTTCGTCTTTGACCAATATTTCTTTCACGCCCAAACAGGCTGCTGTTTTTACTAAAGACACCAAAGGAGTGGGCTGGTACCCATCCAGAGATTGATGAAACGCCATCATGTCTTCATTTTGTAAAAAAGCAAATAGTGGATCGCTCCAGTCAGGTTCATCTTTTATATATGGGTTGAAGCGATATCGGCACATATTGTTCACATCTCTTCGTGGTTCATGCAATTGAGGAAAACTAAAAGGATAGCATCCCTGCAAAAATTGACAACCCCTTTGCTATGTTTCATTAACTATGATTGACATCAATAAAAACTCAGGTTAACATTTTAGCAGAAAGGCTGATTTGAGAACAATCAAAAGGACATGATGAGTATGGCTTAATTATGCAGAATCTATTGGAAAGTCTCCGACTACGGCTCCTTTTGAGCTTTGGTGGAATTATCCTGAGTATTATCCTGGTAGTCGGAATATACAGCTACCGTGTTGCCTCCAAATCATTGGAAGATTCAATTAAAAAAGAATTACAGGCAACCATGCAGGAAGAAGCTCTGCGGATGCTTAATTTCACCCGATCCGTTGAAGCAGATCTGCATGTCTTAAAAAATATGCCTCCTTTACAGGGAATCATTCGTGCCACTCAAAACAATGGAGTTGACCCCAGAGATGGTTCGACTTTGGAACATTGGAAAAATCGATTGAGTTCTATTTTTCACAATGTTGCAGAAAAAAAAGACGTCTACATGCAAATTCTCTACATCGATAAGCATGGAATGGAAACTGTACGGGTAGACTCTGAAAAAGGGTTTGCTTCGATTGCTCCTCCTGAGCGTCTGCTCAACAAATCAAATAATAATTATTTTCAGCAAACTCGGCTTTTGAATGATGGCGATACTTATGTTTCTCCCCTCAATCTAAACAGAGAAAAAGGAGAAATAGAGCATCCTTTCAGACCGGTCATGCGTTTTGCGACTCCACTGTATGATGAAAATAGTCAGTCTTTTGAAGGGGTGGTTGCCTTGAATGTTTTTGCCCAGTTTGCACTGGACCCCTTGAAACAAATCAAAGAACACAAAGTTTACTTGATTAATAAAGAGGGATACTATTTAGAGCATCCAGACGTTTCAAAAAAATGGGGATTTGAGTTAAATCGTGAGATTCGAGTTCAAAAGGATTATCCAACAGTATTTTCTGAAGTACTTGCTGGAAAGCGGGGAATTGTCAATGTGGATGAGAACACATTGCTTGCTTATTTTCCTGTTCCTGTCAATGAACGTTTTGGAATTCACTGGACTTATTTGGTCGAAGTGGATCGAAACGCCATTTTAGCACCTGTGCAAACTCTCAAAAATGGCCTATTGATTGGTACCATCGTCTTGCTCTTCATTGGGTTTTTAGTGGCTTTCTTTATTGCAACGGGGTTGCTGAAACAAATCGGAGGAGAACCGGTTCGGATTGGAGAGCTTGCCCGACAAGTGGCACAAGGTAACATCCAGCTGGATTTTTCAAAGACATCGGAGCCCTCTACGGGGATTTATGCTGCACTGCAAGACATGGTGCGTGCTTTGGAATCGAAAGTACAACTGGCACAACAAATCGCAGCAGGGGATTTACCCACTAAGGTTCCTCTTGCTTCAGAAAAAGATGTATTGGGAAAAGCCCTGCAAGAGATGGTCGATACCTTAAATACGACAACAGAAGTAGCTGTCGCCGTATCACAGGGGGATTACAGCCGACCTGTCGAAGTCAAAGGAAAAAATGATTTACTGGGCAATGCAATTCAAACCATGTTTGCTCATCTGCAACAAACGACGGCTGCTAATGAGACAGAAGATTGGCTAAAAACGGGTCAAAGCATCCTCAATGATACGATCCGTGGAGAACAAACTCCTGCGGAGTTGACTGAGAAAGTCCTTCGTGTATTGGCGGAATATATCCATGCACAAGTTGGAGTATTTTATCTCCAGAAAGATGAACGGTACTATTTGGAAAGTGGATATGCCTATACAGTTCCATCCATCAATGAAAAATATTATCAAACAGGAGAAGGCTTAATTGGGCAGGCTGCTTTAGAAAAGAAAGTTCTCTTATTCGATCATGATACAGAAGATATGACAGATATGGTGATTGATACCGGCATGGGAATGATTAAACCCAAAGCAATTTTGGTCTTTCCATTGGTATTTGATACACAGGTCCTTGGTGTGATTGGGTTGGGAAAGATTCGTCAATACACCAAGACCGAACTGGAACTCATTGAGCGAGTCTCAGAAAGTATTGCCATTGCCATCAACACCGCACATTCCCGCCTCCAAATGCAAAAACTACTCGAAGCCACTCAAACTCAGGCGACTGCACTAAAAAGCCAGCAGGAGCAGCTCCAGGCAAAAACGCTGGCACTGGAGGCGCAGCAAGAGGCGACCAAATCAAAGAACGAGGAGTTACAAAAAGCACAACAGGAGTTGGAAGAAAAAGCCCGTGCCTTAGAGACCAGCAGTCAATACAAATCTGAATTTTTGGCCAACATGTCTCATGAATTAAGGACTCCATTGAATAGTTTACTGCTGTTTGCAGAAAGTCTGGTCAATAATGAGAAAGGAAACCTGAGCAAAGAGCAGGTACAATATGCCAAAGCCATTTTCACTAGTGGGAATGAGCTCCTGGAATTGATCAATGAAGTGCTTGATCTTTCCAAAGTCGAAGCAGGGAAAATGACTATTACTCAAGAAGCTGTTTCACTTCAGGAAGTGATGGATTATGTACAGCTCAACTTTGAACACCTGGCACAAGAAAAAGGTCTATCTTTCCATATACAAATGGAAGAAAAGCGGTTTACTCATATTCAGACTGATCAGCAAAAACTAAAACAAATTCTTAAAAATCTACTTTCCAATGCATTCAAGTTTACTTCCCAGGGGAAAGTCGTGTTTGAAATCGTCACTCCTACCCGCAAGGAACTCCACCGTACCAAATTGAGCCCAGATCAGACCATTGCCTTTATCGTATCTGACACAGGTATTGGGATTCCTGCTTCTGAACAAGAGCAAATTTTTGATGCATTCCAACAAGTCAATGGAGGGATCAGCCGCAATTACGGAGGAACAGGACTAGGGCTTTCAATTACTCGTGAATTTGTTTCACTGCTGGGAGGAATCATCCGCTTAGACAGTCAGGAAAAACGAGGTAGTACCTTTACTTTCTACTTGCCAGCAAACATAGAGCCAGCATCTGCTTCTTTACAATCGCCCTTTATTGCTGTTCATCGAGAATCCATTGGACTTTCTTCAGACATCCCCAATAAATTCAACGGCCAAACCGTTATGATCGTAGATGATGATGCCAGAAACACCTTTGCCCTGACCCCTATTTTAGAAGCGAAAGGATTGCATGTTGTACAGGCATTTGATGGACAAGAATGTCTGGCGAACTTAGAAAAATATGAAGCCGTTGACCTGATTCTCATGGATATCATGATGCCTGTCATGGATGGCTATCAGGCCATGCGAGAAATTCGACAACTGAAGGAATTTGAACACCTTCCCATCATTGCTTTGACCGCAAAAGCGATGGCAGAAGACCGCGATAAGTGCATTGAAGCAGGAGCCGATGATTACCTGAGCAAACCCTTAGATACAACCAAATTGCTTTGTTTATTAAAAGTCTGGTTGCATACATGAAAATGATCATAATTGTCGGTCATTCTGTTTGCTGAGCTTGTCGAAGTAAAATCAGTGTGTCCTCTTCAAGAAGCTTAGAGAGCATTTGTGTCAAATAATATGAAAAGTATTTATCGGTCAAAAATATGACCATGCCCGTATTTTTCAGTGTTTTTATTTTAGTTTTGGCTCTGCCAAGTTAAATGATACGTTTGTATGAAAAAGCCCAACATTTTATTAGTGGATGACCGGCAGGAAAATTTACTTGCTCTGGAAGTAACCCTAAAGGATTTTGATGCGAATCTGCTCAAAGTAACCTCTGGAGAGGAAGCACTGAAACACAGTGTCAGAGAAGAAATTGCACTAATTTTGTTAGATGTCCAAATGCCAGGGATGAATGGTTTTCAAACAGCAAAATTACTGCGTGATACAAAAGCCACCCAAACAATTCCCATTATTTTTATCACTGCCATCAATAAAGATCAGCCAAATGTGCTGAAAGGTTATGAAGTGGGGGCGATTGATTATCTTTTCAAACCAATCAATTCTCTGATTTTAAAAAGCAAGGTTCAGCTCCTGCTTGAGTTTTACCAGCAAAAACAACAGTTGGAAGAACAGACAAAAGACCTGCAAGAAGCAAAACAAAACCTGGAGAACACGATACAAGAACGTACGAGTGCGTTACTTGTATCCAATGAGCAACTCCACCTGGAAATCACCGAGCATAAAAAAACAGAAGAGGCACTGCAAATCGAAAAAGCAAAAGCAGAAGCTGCGAGTGTCGCAAAAACAGAATTTCTGGCAAATATGAGCCATGAAATCCGTACTCCTCTCAATGCTATTCTGGGCTTTAGTGAAATTATCTTAAAGCGTGCAGAGCAATCCAATTTACCAGAAGATGCTCAACAGTATCTGAAAAACATCCAGAACAGTGGAAAAACGCTGACCGAATTAATCAACAATATCCTGGACCTCTCTAAAATCGAAGCAGGAAAAATGACACTTTCCGAAGAAGATTTTGAATTAGGATCGTTAGTGGAAGGTGTGTTTCAGGTCAATTCTGTACAAGCCCTTCAAAAAAATTTACAATTTTCTTATGAGATAGACCCACAGCTTCCTCGTACCATTCATGGTGATCGCACAAAACTCAATCAAATCTTAATGAATCTGATTAGCAATGCTATTAAGTTTACACCAGACAACAAATCAGTTCATCTGAAAGTCATGCGCAAGCAAGCTACTATCGTATTTAAGGTTGCTGATCAGGGAATTGGTATCGATGCTGCTCAACAAAAAACGATATTTGAAGCGTTTGAACAAGCAGAAAAAAGTACTACACGACAATTTGGAGGAACCGGTCTGGGATTGGCAATTACTAAAAAAATGACCCAACTTTTGGGAGGACAGATCGAATTGCAAAGTGCTCCCCGGCAAGGATCTGTTTTCACCGTCACGCTTCCTTTGATTGAACCGTTAAAACTAACAACAGAACAGAATGTTGCTTCTAGCCAACAACTCAAATTCATGGCAGACAATATTATATTGCTGGTGGAAGATAACCTGATGAACCAGGAAATGACAAAAGCCTTACTGGAGGATTTAGGACTGCAGGTATGCCTGGCCAACAATGGGAAAGAAGGCCTGATCAAAACACGAGAATTGATGACGACAGGTCATCTGCCTGATCTCATTTTAATGGATCTGCACATGCCTAAAATGGATGGGGTGCAAGCCTCCTCTCAAATACGACAATTGCCGGGGTGTCATCAAATCCCTATTATTATTCTATCAGCAGATGCGTTTCAAGAACAAAAGAAAGAAGCGTTTGCCACAGGTGTTTCTGAATATCTCACGAAGCCACTCGAATTGGAAAAATTGTTACCACTGCTCAAAAAATACTTGCGCATGCAAGATACTATCTTGGATGCATCCAGCACAACCAATCTATCTGGGTTCAATAGTATTCAAGAAGAAGTCCTTTTGGATAGGACCATACTCTCCAAGTTCCAACCAACAACCAGAATGCGTCTCAATCAAATGTTTCTAGAGCAAACGTCTGCTTGTGTTGAGACGATGAACCGTCTGGCAAAAAATGGGGAAACCTTTGAAATGAGTGAATTTGCTCATTTGATGAAAGGTTGCAGTTTGGGGATAGGGGCCTGTCAGTTGGCAAAGATTTGTGAAAAACTGCAACGCAAAGGCAAACAGAAAGATCTCTCCGATATCGATACCTTGCTCACTCAGTTGGAGCAATGCTACCGGAATACTACAGAAGCCGTCAAGGCACTTTCTGACTAATCTCCTGTTTTTTTATATAGTAGTGAGATTTTGGTTTTGTTTGGCACATTGAATGCTCTATGTCACCCTGAGCGTAGTCGAAGGGTCTCTGAGATGCTTCGACTACGCTCAGCATGACAGTTTTCGGGAGATTATCTCATGGCTAAAGAGGATGCCAA
>JANQHV010000096.1 GCA_028282505.1 SAR324 cluster bacterium
TGGAGAGGTACGTCAAATGACTTGTTGGAGGTTCGGCTTTCTTGTATATCCACCCAGTATCGTTTGCGTTCAAAGGGATACGTTGGTAAAGGAACCCGATAGCGCTGTTTGTCCACATGAAAGCTCTTCCAGTCAATTTTCATTCCTGCTAGCCATAACCGGCCCAAGGTTGTAAGTAAATAAAGTTGATCGGGTTCTTCTTCCTGAGGATGGTGGGTTGTTGATAAAACTAGATGTTTTTTAGTCCGTTTGGGATGCTGTCTAGCCAAGGTTTCTAAAACTCTACCTGATCCTACTTCCAAAAGAATCATCTCGTTCTTGTCTTTGTCTTCAAATAGGGTGCTAAGGCCTTGGGAAAAGCGAACTGTTTGGCGCAAATGCTTCACCCAATAGTCCAGACTGGTTGCTTCTTCTGGCTGAATCCAGTTTCCCGTAGTTGTAGAGATGAAAGGTGTCTGAGGTGGTTGAAGTGTAACCTGAGAGAGCTTTTCTCTGAATTTTGGCAAAACGGGTTCCATGAGTTGGGAATGAAAACCATGAGAAGTGTGTAAGCGGTGGCAGGGAATGTCTTGTTTTTTCAATTGATGATGTAAGGAGTGAATAGCTTCTTGAACACCTGAGACAACACAACGGGATGGACTGTTGACTGCTGCCAAATCTAACTCTGGGTAATTGTTGAGATAAGATACAACTTGCTCTTCTCCGAGGCGAATAGAAAGCATATCTCCTGATTTGAGATGTGCTGTTTGCATCAACCATCCCCGATTACCAACAATATATAGTGCATCTTCCAGAGAAAAAACTCCTGACAGGCAGGCTGCTACATATTCTCCGATACTGTGTCCAATCATTGCTGTTGGGACAATCCCCCATTTCATCAGTAATTTAGAGAGCGCATATTCGATCATGAATAATGCTGGTTGAGTGATAAATGTTTCGTGTAATTTTTCTGTGCGAAACAGTAAATCGTCTTTGGTTTGATTGCCGTAAATGTCGGGGAGTTTTCTGCGGAGAATTTCCTCACAACGATCTATTTCTTCTCGATAGATGGGTTCTGATCTATACAATTCCAGGCCCATATCCAGGTATTGCGATCCCTGACCCGGAAACATGAAAGTAATGGGGCGCTCTGTGATTTCTTCTTGTTCATATTGTTTTTTGCTGCTATGAATCGCTGTGAAAACTCGCTTAGGGTCATGCTGTTCCAGGGCAATGACTGCCTCGGATCGGCTTTGACAAACCAGGATACGTCGGTATTGAAATTCTTTTCTCCCAATTTGAAGTGTGTATGCAATGTCAGAAAGATTGAGGTCCGCATTCTTTTTCAAGTAGTCAACAAAATTAGCGGTCATTGTTTCTAAGGCGGACGTTGTTTTGGCAGATAAACAGATCAACCGCCAGGATCTGGCTTTTTGAGAAGGTTCATGAATGGGGGCTTCTTCAAGAACAATATGAGCATTAGTTCCCCCGATACCAAAAGAACTGACTCCAGCACGACGGGGTGTATTAAATCGTTTCCATTTCTTCAATTCTGTATTCACAAAAAAAGGAGTACTCATGAAGTCAATTTGAGGATTAGGGGCTTCATAATGAAGAGTTGGAGGAATCTGCTTATGCTTAAGGGCTTGTATGGTTTTTATTAAGCCCGCCATACCTGCTGCTGTGTCTAGATGACCGATGTTGGTTTTGACAGAACCAATGGCACAAAATTGTTTTTTAGTTGTTTTTGCTTCGAATGCCTGGGTCAGAGCAGAGATTTCTATTGGATCTCCCAAAGGCGTGGCTGTACCGTGAGTTTCGATGTAAGTGATTGTTTCTGGATCCATATTAGCGTTTGACTGAGCTGCCTGAATTACTTTAGCTTGTCCTTCAACTCCAGGGGCCGTGTAACCAACTTTTAACGCCCCATCGTTGTTGATAGCCGATCCTTTAATCACTGCATAGATGTGATCTCCATCCTCCTCTGCTTTGTCCAGACGTTTTAAAACAACCAATCCCGCTCCTTGCCCTGCCACAGTTCCTTTCGCTTTTGCATCAAAGGCGCGGCAATGTCCATCAGGAGATAATATCATGCCTTCCTGATACAAGTATCCAGATTTTTCTAAAGTTCCTAGTGATACACCCCCAGCCAATGCGGTATTGCAATCTCCATTGAGTAAACCAAGGCAAGCTTTATGGATTGCAACGAGGGATGTAGAGCAAGCGGTTTGTATCACTACACTGGGTCCCGTTAAGTTCAGTCTGTAAGAAACCCGGCTGCATAGAAAATCTTTATCATTTCCAATCATGATTGGGTATTCTCCTACTGTTTGCAGGAGTTTAGGATTAGTGGAGAGATGGGAAACGAGATAATGATTCATGCCAGATCCTGCATAAACTCCAATCTTTACTTCTGATTGATCAGGGATATAGCCTGCGTCTTCCAAAGCTTCCCAAGCACATTCTAAAAAGAGACGTTGTTGTGGATCGGTGATTTGTGCTTCCCGTGGAGTAAATCCGAAAAATCTTGCATCAAATTCCTGGATGTTGTTTAGAGTTCCTTTGCGGGAGACATAGTGAGGATTTTCTAACAATTCGGAAGTAACCCCAGCAGCATTAAGCTCTTCTTTGGAAAACTCAGAAATACTTTCTACGCTATCTTTCAGGTTTTCCCAAAGTTCAGCAGGGTTATTTGCTCCTGGAAAACGACCAGCTATTCCAATGACAGCGATATTCATCCCAGGTAATGGCTCTGCACGGTCTCTCAATTGTCTTTGTTGTGCCAGTAAATTCTTGCGTAGGAGAGAAGGAACGTCTTTTTCTTTTTCCAGATATTGGGTTAGTGCGTGAATAGTGGGATATTTGAATAAATCGATGATGGAAAGGTCTTGTTTCAAAAATTCAGGTAGGCTGGCATACACGCGAGCTAACAGCAAAGAGTGGCCACCAAGATCAAAGAAATTTTCATGAACTCCAATGTGTTGACGATGCAGGGTTTGTTCCCAAATTGTCAGGAGCACTCTCTCCACTTCGCTATGAGGTTTTTCATCACTTGTTGAGGAGATTTGAAGCTGCATTTTGGGTGACGGTAACGCTTTTCGATCAATTTTGCCATTGGGAGTTAAGGGCATTGCATCCAAAATCAGGATAAATTCAGGAGAGGTGGGAACCATATATTCTGGAAGATGGGTTTGTAGAAATTCACGCAATTCCTGACTAGTCAATTCTTTATCTGGTTTCAAGGTGACATAGGCGACAAGAAACTTGTCGTTATTCGAATCCTCTTTATCCATTACAATGGCTTCATGGATCGAAGTATGTCGGTAAAGTGTTGTCTCAATATCTTGCAACTCAATGCGAAAACCTCGGATTTTTACCTGGTGATCAAGACGGCTGATAAAATCAAGGTTTCCGTCTGGTAAATAACGAACCAAGTCACCCGTTTTGTAAAGATGGGAAGATGAGTCTTTGTCAAAAGGATTGGGAATGAACTTTTCTGCAGTGAGATCTGGACGGTTGAAGTACCCTCTTGCTAATCCATCGCCGCCAATATACAGTTCTCCTGGTACTCCAACCGGAACAGGTTTTAACTCGGGAGAAAGGACATATAATAGGGTATTCGATAAGGGGCGACCTATCAAAGGGGAGTAATTTTCTCCTCTCTCCATGAGGGCAAAGGTTGAGTACGTGGTATCTTCTGATGGGCCGTAAAGGTTCAAGACTCGTTGAATATGAGGCAGTTGGTAGAGTTGCTGTATTACCGTGTTTTTGAGAGGTTCTCCTGCTAAATTGACAGTAGAAACAGAAGGAGGAATGTTGCCAATTCCCAGCAGTTCTTTAATTGCTGAAGGCACCGTATTGATCAGACGAACTTTATCAGCAGCAGCAGATTCTGACAGATGGAGTGCATTTTCTGTCAAGATAATGGTTCCGCCAAGAGCTAGGGGAACAAAAATTTCAAAAACAGAAAGATCGAAATTAAGTGAAGTGGATGCACAAACTCCTGATAATTCTTCTTCTGAAAATTGCTGACGACTCCAGTTGATCAGTGTCGAAACACTGTGGTGTTCGATGGCAACGCCTTTTGGACGTCCTGTTGAGCCTGACGTATAAATGATATGGGATAGGTTTTGAAGGGTCACTGAATTTGACGAATACTCTTGGGAAGAATTAAAAATCATTTCCCATTCCGTATCTAAACAAATTCTATGGGGTAAATTATCTGGCAAACGTTCTTTTAAGCTTTCTTGGCTTAGTACAATTTGACCTTGAGCATCTTCCAGGATTAAATTGAGTCGGCTTTGAGGGTAGTTGGGGTCAAGTGGAACATAAGCCCCACCTGCTTTGAGAATGCCATACAAAGCGATGATCATTTTCAAAGAACGCTCCATACAAATCCCTACTAAGGTATCTGGTCCCACTCCCAAAGAATGGAGGTAGTGCGCCAGTTGGCTGGATTGTCTATTCAGTTCATGGTAGCTCAATTCCTCCTGCTCCCAAATAACAGCAATTGCTTCTGGTTGTTTTTCGACTTGGTGCTCAAACCATTGGTGTGCACAAGCTTCCAGAGGAAAATTGATATATGTATTATTCCAATCAACCAGAATTTGTTGTTTTTCTTCTGCTGTTAGCAATGGTAATTCGGATAATGGCTGATCTGGATTTTCAGCAATTCCTTCCAGTAGAGTACGGAAATGACCCGCCATGCGTACAATCGTGTCTTTTTCAAATAAGTCTGTATTGTATTCCAAAGAAATAGAAACATTTTCTTCAATATTATGTACTGTCAGCATCAGGTCAAAATCATGCAGCAGTAGTGGAATTTCTAAACGTTCCCATGAAAGATCTCCAACTCTCCAGATTTCTTTGCCATGTTTGTCTACAGTGACTAAAGAATTATTCTGATTGATATAAAGATTTGGATCATTCCAGACAAATGACACTTGAGTGAGGGGAGAGCGGCTTGGGTCTCGTTCTGGTTGCAGCTTTTCAACGAGCAAGGGAAAAGGGTAATCCCGATACCTCAAGGTTGCAAAAGTGGTTTGATGTGTCTGCTGCAGGAAATTCTGGAAAGTTGGATTGCCGGGAAAATTAGCTCGTAAAACATTGGGGCTCACAAAATATCCAGTGATGTTTTTGTATTTCAAGCTGCGTCCGGCTGTGGGAGTACCAACTAGAATATCATCCTGGCCAGTATAGCGATGCAGCAGAGTATAATAAGCGGCCAGATATAGCGTAAATAAGGTGACTTCTGTTTCTTTAGCGAATGCTTCTAGTTGAGATGTGAGTTTTTTGGGAAGACGAAGTGAATAAATATCTCCCTGGTACCTTACTTCAGGGGGGCGTGGTTTGTCTGTGGGAAGATTCAAAGGTGGTAACTCACCAGATAATTGTTTTTGCCAAAATTTCCACTGTCGTTCCTTTTTATCTTTTTTCAGCATTTTTTGCTGCCACTGTACAAAATCTGTGTATTGTAATTGGTTGACAGGCAAAGCAGGGGAAGTTTGGTTGGTAAGTGCAGAATATAAATCAGAAAGTTCGTTCAACAGAATCATAATAGACCACATATCGGTTGCAATGTGGTGAATACTGAAGAACAGGGTATGTTCGATTTCTGAATGAGTTAAAAGGGACCACCGGGAGAGAGGGCCTTTTTCCAGGTTAAAGGGGCGATATGTTTTTGCTCTCAAGGTTCCATACAGTAAATCTTCACTCCATGCGGAAATATTACGTTGATCAAACTCTAAAGGCATCTGGGTATGAATTCTCTGGACGGGTTCTCCTTGCTCATTAACGGAGTAGGTTGTGCGCAGGGATGGGTGACGCTCCACTAATTTTTCAATAGAGTGTTGGAGAACTTCAGGGTTTAATTTCCCATGGATACGCCATGCGAAATTCACATTATAAGCTGCTCGACTGGGAGATAGTGAGTAGAGCAACCATAAAGCCTTCTGGCCATAAGAAAGGGGGAATTCCATAAATTCTTGAGGGGGTTTAGTTTCCATATGCGTTTAAAGGTGAGAGTGGTGATAAAGAAAACTCTTATAGCAATTACTCATCCAAAGGAGGATCAGGGTATTGTGTTTTAATTTGAAGGAAATTATCTAGATTTTTGAGTAAGATATCAACTAAATCCGGATTGAAATGCTTTCCTTTTTGTTGTTTAATAAATTCTAAAATACGATCCAGTTCCCAGGCGTTACGATATGGTTTTTTGCAGGACAGAGAGTCGAAGACATCGGCCAAGGCTGTAATTTGGGCATAAATGTGAAGATCATCACCTTTCAATCCAGCAGGATAGCCAGTGCCGTCATATTTTTCTTGATGTTGGGAAGCAATGATTTTTGCAGCTTGGATCAGTTCTTTGTCAGAGTGAGCAAATATTTCTTGTGCCATTAAAGGATGTTTTTTCACGATTTCCTGTTCTTGTTCTGTGAGGGCATCTTTTTTATCAAGAATTTGGGTAGGAATCTGGATATGCCCAATATCGTGTAACATGGAGGCTAAACAGAGTATTTCTGTTTCATGCTCGGATAGGCCATAATATTGAGCTATGAGTTGAGAATATGCAGCAACACGTTTGATATGGTTACCTTTAATTGAATTACGCGTTTCCGCCGCTTGTCCCAAAGCAGAAAGGAGCTCGGTTTGGGTTTCCAAAATGTCTTGTTTGTGGCAGATGTTATCGTAGGCAAGAGAGATGTTATCACAGAACATTTCGATCATTTTCCTACCTATTCCCCCCAGTGATTCCCAACCCTCTACATAAACCACATTGATAGAGCCCGTTGGACTTTCAAAATAGCCAACGTAATGGTTATTGGCATAGAGAGATTTTCTTTGTTGAATAACCTGTTCAAAATCTTTCAAAATATGAGGAGGGATGGCTTCATTAACTTTTTGTTCAACCATATCTTCATAGATTCCTGTCCCTGCCAGGATGTAAAAATGTTCGTTCGCTTTTTCTGCAGCAAATCCTTCTGCCTGGCAGTAAAGTACGCTGGTGTCGATCGACAGGATGGAAGTTAATTGAGTGAGACAACTGGAAGCAAATTGATTCAAGGATTTCAGTTGCATAATCGTCGGGGAAGATTTTATAATTTTTTCCAAAGCCTGCCGATTGGTTTCGATGATCATAATATCACGATAAGAGCGGAATGCTGTGGTGAGAACCGATATGAATTTTTGAGCTGATAATTCGGTTTTTTCCCTGTAATCATTGATATCATAATCGAGAACTACTCGACTTTCTGGAGCCATTCCTGGTTGGCCAGTACGGATGATAATCCGAACAAAATGATTTTGTAAATCTTCACGAATGTATCGCGCCACTTCCAGGCCAGCACCACCCGTTTCCATTACAATATCAAGCAGCACTAGAGCTGTATCAGAGTGTTCGGCAATCAAGACTTTTGCCTCTTCTCCAGAATAGGCAGAAACGAACTCTAATTTTTTGCCCAAAAAAGTATTTTTTCCGGCAACCATTTGCGTCAACACGTGCATGTCAGGTTCATCGTCAACAATTAAAACCTTCCATGTGGTATTTGATGCATATTTTTTTGCTGGCTTGGTGGAAGAAGGTGGTGTTAACCCTTCTGGGGATTTTGTATTTTCAGACATGTGTTGCTTTTGGAATAATGTTACGAGTTTGCATTAGATTTGCTGTCTATTTTTATTACATTAGTGATATACAAAAATTTTGTCAAGGAAAGGGAACAAATGATTTTTTCTGATCGATCCGAATGTATAATGGGGGATGTTTTTTTTCATTATGACAAGTTGATTTGGCTCGATAATGGGGGTAAATGCCAAGAATTTTATTTTCATGGCAAATCAAAGGTAATAGATTTCTTTGATGGAGAGGGATACCCTGGTCTCTTAGAAAATCTTTCAGTTTGACAGGCTTTTTTTTCCAGTGAGGAAGGAAGCAGTCACCCGCTTTGCGATAGCGGAAGGTCAATTCCATTTTTGGTGAAATATTAAAAAGGGTCATTTCGTTTAAGGGAGGTGATTCCATTGGCTCAAGATATCGACAATTAATTTGCCATTCTGGCCAGAGACAGTGAGTGATTTTTACACCGTTGCAGGTAATAATTTTTGGAAAAATTGTTGTAGAGGATTGCACGAATAATCTCTTTCCTTCGCGTCGGAGGATTATTTTTCCAGGCAGGTGCAGCTCCCATTGATTTTTTTTTGTTTGGATAAGTTGTAAGATTTGTTGTAGCAATCGGTAATCTAATTCTTCCAACCCAAAAGTGGCAGGAATGTCATGAATTATCG
>JANQHV010000104.1 GCA_028282505.1 SAR324 cluster bacterium
AATCTCATCACGACAGCTCTTGCAGAGAAAATGTCTGCTTTGATTATAGTAGATTACTTAGAAGAAAGAGCACAAAGAGGAAGTTGTCGAAAATTTGAAAAAGCATTATCTAAAGTTCCAGATGTTGAACCAGAAAAGCGGGATCGCCTGTAAAATTTTGCACAAAAATGTAGTGGTCAAGTAAAAAGCGATGGACCATCTAGTAACCCAAAACGCTTATTGGAGGATCAGTCGACCAGTGGTGAAATGGCCAAGGCAATGGTGCTGGTGAAGAACGGTTTGGATTCCAGAGAAAAATCAGTGATGTTGTCCAAATCTTTTTCCAAAATGCTGTATTTCCGGTCTGAAAGTACACCAATACCTGCTTTTAACAGAAAGACACCCAAAAAATGATAACCAATTTCCAGGGTAGAATGCAGCTCAGTGGTATTGAGCACCGCACTATCCCACGGATCTTTTTGGGAAAGACGATAATGATTAATTTGTTTTTCAACAGTTAACTCGGCAGACATGTTTTCAAAAAATAGCATAAAAATCGATAATTTGAGGGGAAAGAGGATTTCGATTGCTAGATCCATGCTGGTTTTTTGAGTAAATCTGAAAAATGGTACTACTGCCACACTGGGAAATTCTGGTAAATGG
Source organism: SAR324 cluster bacterium (assembly GCA_028282505.1). Taxonomy (GTDB): domain Bacteria; phylum SAR324; class SAR324; order SAR324; family NAC60-12. The sequence goes on from JANQHV010000104.1 coordinate 643, forward strand.
ATCGCACCAATGGCTACTTCAAAATCTGATTCGTTGAAAGATATTTCTCCCAGAGGATAAACCGGAGTGATTTCTCCTAGAAATGAGCGTTGAAATAAACCAAATCGCCAGGATACACTCTTCCCTGGGTCCCATATATAATTCAAAGCGATGATAGAATTATAATCTTCATTGCTCACATCCTCTCTATCTGAAGTAATGGAAGTGCCTCCCGATAGTGCAATAATATCCTTATTCAACACAACAGGTAACGTCAATGCCCACGAATCATCAAACAAATCAGAAGGCAAATCTTCTTCTGTTACCTGTAAGTCTTCTTCTTCAGAAATAAGTTGAGCCAGGGAGTCGCTCTTTCGATAAAATAACGACATTCGTTTTTTTCGCAAACTTGCCAAGACCAGATCAATTTTAGAAATTTGCTTTTTTGTAGCAATAGAGGGAGTTTGTAGAGAAGAATCCAAAGAATTTGTTACTTCTGCTTCTGGAATATATTCATCTACAGAAGATAGTAATAACAGGGGTTTGATCGAAGGGTTGGAATTCAGTTGGTATATGATTTGACCATGCCCTTCCTCTGCCACTGTACTCCACAAAACAAAGATCAACAGGAAACGACATAGTAAGGAGAAACCGCACCGCATGAGGATATGTTCAATGAGTTGATTGCATGAGGAAACAAGGTAATCTTTCAATAGCCAATCAAAGGTGGAATGCAATCCTCATGCTATTTTCAGGCGAGACAAATGTTGAAAGATGGATCACAAGCAATGGTGGTGAACCAGCATCAATTGACAGGGACGAGTTGTTTGGAAATGGCATGACGAACCAGAGACGGGATATCCTGCACATTGAATTTCCGCATTAAATTGTAACGATGAAACTCTACAGTACGAGGACTGATGTTCAATGAATCAGCAATGACTTTAGTGGCTTCTCCTTCGACAATATGCTCCAAAACCTGTTTTTCACGTAAGGTCAGCGGGGGCAGGAGATCATCATGTTGCAAATCAGGGACTTTCTTTTTAATGATTTGTTCCATCTGACTTTGTTCGGTTTTATCACTAAAGATTAGTACAACCCCTTTGAGCACCCCTTCTTCATTCTTGATCGGAGTGATGCACAAATCCAGAATAATTGTGGTATCTAAGGTTTCATAACACAAATTCGACTTCCTCACTGCACATTGTTCATGCAAAGCTTTAGCAATCCATTCCTCCAAATCACGCACCTGAGGCCACAGTGGACAAATTTCCATTAAGTTACGCCCAATGCTGTCCTGCTTTTTTAATTGAAAAATGGTTTGTGCCACAGGGTTGAGAAAAAGCACGGTCTGATGAATATCCATCGTAATCACCGCCTCTCCCAGACTGTTCAAGATACTGGAATACCAGCGTTGTTGATCCTTCATCCGTTTTTGCACACGATCCTTGTAGAGTGCAATTTCAATGGTAATTTCCAGTTCCCGGTCATTAAAAGGTTTAAGCAGATAGCCAAAGGGTTCTGTGGTTTTAGCACGCTGTAAGTTGACATGGTCGCTATAGGCAGTGAGATAAATGATGGGAATTTCAAATTGGTCATGAATTCTTTTAGCCACCTCAATTCCATCCATTTCTCCCTGAATAACAATGTCCATTAAAACCAAATCAGGTGATGTCTCTATAACTTTAGACAACGCATCTTCTCCTGAAGAAGCAATACCAGACACATAGTAACCAAAGCTTTCCAATTGTTTTTTAATACCCAGTGCAATGAATACTTCGTCCTCCACAACCAAGATTTGAGTATTTGACATTGTTGTTACCCCCTAACGAATTGAATCTGAAAAGAAGTCCCGGTATTCCGTTTAACTTCCATAGTTCCCCCAAGCTGCTGTACCAAATGATAAACCAGCAATAGCCCAGTCGTTTCAACTTGACTGGGTTCGATATGTTTTGGCAACCCGATTCCATTGTCTGCAACTACCAACTCTACCTGCTTATCACCAACAGGACCGATACGAACACTGAGTTGCCCGGCCTGCTCTTTTGGAAATGCATGACGAAAAACATTAATGACCAGTTCGTTAACCAGTAAAGCACAATGAATGGCTCGGTCCACATTCAACCAGACAGGCGTGCTTTGCAAATCCAGCGAAATGTGTCTGGATCGTAAAGGGAAGTGATTGAACAAATTGGTCATTTGCTGCTGAATATAACCCTCCATTTCCACTTCTGTCAGGTTAGACGATTCATACAATTTTTTGTGCACCAATGAAATGGTGTCCACCCGACTCTGTGTATTTTTTAGAATTTCTTCTACCTGGGGATGCTCCGCATTGGTAGAATTCAGCGTTAAAATACTAGAAACAATCTGCAAGTTGTTCTTGACCCGATGATGTATTTCCTGCAGAAGGTGCTTCATTTCTTCCTGAATGGCCCGATTTTCCTCTTTAATTGCATGCAAATTACGGACACTTTCCACTAGTGATTGTTCTTGCTGGCATGTTTTTTCTAAAACACTTCTTTGCCACAATGCTTGTTGAATTCTTTTGGAAACGAATTTCTGATGAAGTGGTTTTTCAATAAAGTCGATATGTTGGTTTTTCCCAAGTTCTGGTGGTAACTGAGATAAATTTTGTGATATCAGCAACAATGGGATGGGTTTAGGAAGTGAATGATAAAAATTTAAAAACTCCTGGGAAAACTGTTGGGAAATTTCATCAAAATCTATAAAAAAAGTATCTGCGGTGAGTAATGCGTCCTGTTTGAGTTTCCTAAAATCTGGGTGAATTTGGATAATTTTTCCTAAATCGCTCGTCCAACGTCTAATTTTTTCTATTATCTTGTTATTATTACTAAAAATATAAATTTCAGCCATGATAAGGTCCCCCTCTCAATCAGAAAATAGCATCGTCATGCTTGATCATCCTTAAAAACAGGCCAATTTTCAAGCCCCAACTAGTAAATTTACCAGGGAGTTTTCCTAGTAGACAAAATCATGGAATGTGATACGAAGAGACAGTTTTCTATAATTTCTTTACCTGTAACCTTACTTGGAGGATAAGTATGGAGGCAAAAGTAATCTGGTTATTCGCATTTGTACTCATGTATTGGGCCTACTGTGTATTTTGGGGTATTAAGGGTGCCATTCAGAGTAGAACTGCCAGTGACTATATGGTAGCAGGTCGTTCAATTCCTTTATGGGTATTTGTCCTGGCAGCAACAGCAACGTCTTTTTCAGGATGGACCTTTGTGGGACATCCTGGTCTAATATTCCGTGATGGTTTTCAGTACGCTTATGCATCGTTTTACACAATTACCATTCCTTTCACAGGAGTTATGTTCTTGAAGCGTCAGTGGATGTTGGGGAAACGCTATGGGTATGTGACTCCTGGAGAAATGCTTTCCGATTATTTTCAAGGAAACGGCATTCGACTCTTAGTCGTGATCGTAGCACTTTTCTTTTCTGTTCCTTATCTGGGAATTCAATTACGTGCATCTGGTTTTTTGTTCAACGTATTGACTGACAAAATGCTTGGTGTGGAAGTTGGGATGTGGATGCTCTCTGTTGTGGTATTCATCTATGTGGCATCTGGAGGCATGAAAGCAGTGGCTTATGTAGACACCATGCAATGTCTTCTACTGGCAGGTGGGATCATCGTTATTGGCATTATTGGTGTTGATGCGGTTGGTGGTTTTGGCGCTATCAAACAGGGAATTGTCGAATTGGCAGCTCGTGATACGAAATTGACTCCTGATGGATACAGCCACTACATTGCGATTCCTGGTGTGATCCAGTTTGTTGGTACTGGACCTAAAGCGATTGGTGGTGCCTGGACAGGAATGATGGTACTGACTTACATGTTTGCTCTGATGGGCATTCAGTCGGCACCTGCTTTCTCCATGTGGGGATTTGGAAACAAAAACCCGGAGCCTTTTGCGCCACAACAAGTATGGGCTTCTTCTGCCGGTATCGGTTTTATTCTTTTCTTTTTCACCACCTGTCAAGCATTCGCAGGTCACCTGCTTGGCGGCAACAAAGTATTATTGGATGCTGGCATTGCAACCAACGTATTTGGTATTAATCAGTGGAATGCTGCTGGATTGTTCAACCAGGGAAGTTTGGTACCTCACTTGATCAATCTTTTGGGCGAAACCTCTCCATGGCTGGTTGGTTTGCTGGCTGTTTGTGCCTTGGCCGCAATGCAGTCCACTGGTGCGGCGTACATGTCCACTGCTGGAAGTATGCTCACTCGTGATTTATACAAATTCTACATCAACCCCGATGCAGGACACTCCACTCAAATTCTATTTGGCCGGCTTGGCGTTGCGGTTATCGTAGGTGGTGCTTTGATCGTAGCAACGGTAGCAACCGATGCGCTTGTACTTTTGGGAGGTTTGGCAGTTGCCTATGGATTCCAGATGTGGCCGGCCCTGATTGCCATTTGTTGGGCGCCCTGGTTCACCCGGCAAGGAATTACCTGGGGATTGGCTGCCGGTGTCATTGCGGTGACTTTCACAGAAACCATTGGTATTCAAATCACGGGCGGTGCATTGCCTTGGGGAAGATGGCCATTGACAATGCACTCTGCAGGTTGGGGAATTTATTTCAACCTGGGAATCGCTATCGTCGTTTCTGCCATGACACAAACTGAAGAAGGTACTGCACACCGCATGAAGTATCATAAGTTTTTACAAGAACATGCAGGATTGCCAGAAGAGAAAAAAGGACTGGTTCCTGTTGCCTGGATCATCACTCTGGTATGGTTCTTCTTTGGAATTGGACCAGGTGCTGTGATTGGAAACACCCTCTTTGGCGATCCCAAAGATCCAACGACATGGGCATTTGGAATTCCATCCATTTGGACCTGGCAGATTCTCTGGTGGGCAATTGGTGTTTTCATGATGTGGTTCCTGGCTTACAAAATGGAAATGTCTCTTCTTCCACGAAAAGAGGTGGTGCCTCTGACAGAAGATATCTGGGAACAAAAGATATTGGGCAAAGAGTCATAGATCGTACTCAGTATTTTTGATTCTGATTGCATCAAGCAGGTGAAGCTCGTTTAAAAGGCTCACCTGCTTTTTTTTTGCATTTCTTTTGCTCCTGGCAATTTCCTGTTCCTACACCTTGATTTTACTTTCTTTTTTGCTAAATTGAACACGCAATTTGCAACATGACTACTCATTCGTTCTGAAGGAAAAACAATGGAAAACACGCAAATTCTATTGTGGTACTGGGGCACTTCTTTTTTGCTGGCCCTTCTTCTTTATTTTCCAATAACCAAATTAATTTGGACCATTCAGGTACGGAAGCTAGAACGAAAGCTGGGCCGAGCCACAACCGAGAATGAGCGTGAGCAGCAGCACCGTCGAGCCAAAATGATTGCCGGAGTCATCGCAATTACTTTTTCCTTCCTCTTTAACCGCACTTTATTGCCCTTGTCTGCATGAGTAATTTACACGAGCCTACAATTTATCGTTTTTTCAAGTGGGTGGCCATTGCTACAGGAATGATTGTTGCTGGGGCCACAACCTACAGTTATATCATTGGAGGGATGGAAGATCAGGGAGGTTTGCACTACAGATCTGGAAATTTACGTTTGGAAGATGGTCTATTTCAAGAGGCACTGGAGGAATTCGAAGCTGCCATCAAAGAAACCCCCAATAATGCCGAAGTCTATCTGGGAAAGGCTTTATCTTTGAAAGGGCTGGGCCAAATGGAATCCGCTCTGGAGACCATCAATATTGCACTGGACCTGAAACCTGATTTTGGTGCAGCTTACGCCAACCGGGGAATCATTCATGATTTTTTAGGAAAATATGAGGAAGCTATCCAGGATTATCGGCAAGCCATAGAAATTGATGCCAACCTGGCAGATGGCCCTGGTTTTTTGACCCGTTTTTTGCGCAACCAGGCAGAGCAACCACCTACCATCGCAGATCGAGCCAATTATCTGGAGCAGGAACTTCGAAAACCTTCTGCTGAAAGGCGTTTGCGGAACCCTGAAGAAGATGCAAAACAGCGATCCTACAAATATGAAGGAATGTTAGATGATAACAAATAAACTCAAATTCTTTCCATCATGACAAGGAGATTCTTCTGTGGATTCGGAATTGGTTGATATTGTTTTTGTTGTTGTGACCGGTTTGATTGCCTATCATGGTATCACTTACCGGGACAAAGAAGGTAACCCCAACTGGGTTCATATGTTGTTTGGTACGATTGCACTCCTCTATTGTCTCACCATCCTGGGACAAGACGTCTTGGACCTGTTTTAATCCACCACGCTCTGTTGCCAGTAACACGGAGGAAGCCAACAGTTTTCATCAGTGATAATAAAATCTCTATTGATCCTTTATAGAACCAGTCCAATCAATGCTCCCATTCCCAAAATGATCAATACGATCAAAACAGGTGCAATGACAAAAATTTCAGTGGGGTGTTCCAAGGGACTCTCTTTGATATTCATTTTATCCCTTTCCAATGTTTGTGTTATATTTTAAACTAAAATGAAGATATTACTATTATAGACGATAATTTCCACCTGTCTATCCGTAGATTTTCCGATTTTTTCTTCATTTTTGAGTATCAATGGTAGATATTCATGAACAACCTAGTAAATTTGCAGGTATTTTTCATTCTACAGACTTTGGGCAATGAGCACCAAAGCTTTTAAAAACCTGTTTGGAAAAGATAGTTCGTCGCAAAAAATTGATCTCATTGAGCGGGTTTTTGAGAAAATTTAAGGTGAATAGCCGGCCTATTTAACGAAAATTTCTCAAAACAGACGCCAATGAAGCGGTTTTCCAGCAGAATCAGGTTTATCAAACAGGTTCTAAATCAGTAATGAGGATTGGTATGACATGAGACAAAAATTGATTGGAATATTTTTAGTGGGGCTGTTTCTTC
>JANQHV010000139.1 GCA_028282505.1 SAR324 cluster bacterium
CATTTCGTCAACATATGTACCTGTCAAAGAGGCGGTCCAATCATCGGTGATTTCATAAAATGCTTTAAAATATCCCAGACGTTTCGGGGAATAGGCCACTTCAATATCAGAGTTTCTCTCATCCTCTGTTTCCTGAAGAGTTCCACTGATTTCTGTGCCAAAACCAGAAAATGGCTTGGCATTCAATGTAAATTCGACGCCATTGGTCACCAAATTCCCTTCGTTGTCTCGAAAGGAAATGAATTTACTTCTGGGATCTGCTGCGTTTGGATTCAGTTGGATTGCTCGAACAATAAGATCATCCAAAACATTGCGAAATACGCTCACACTGGCAGTGAACTTTGGAGACAGTTGAGAGATATAATTGATTTCAGTGGTAATGATGTGTTCATTTCTCAAATCATCACGTTCCGGAGCATTAAACATTTGTTCCATCTTATTGCCAAGTGGAGGATGTTTGATGGCCTTTCCATAAAGAAATTTGACGATATTCCGTGAATTGAAGGAGTATAAAGCTGCAATGCGGGGAATCACCTCGACTTCTTCTTCTTTGTAAGTGTCTTCTATTTTTACAAAATTCGGAGTTGCGTTGCCTACACTGGTTTCTAGTTTATACCGAAGCTGCTGCTCCAGGCGTACTCCACCAATCAGACGAAATTTTTCCAAAGGGTGATAAGTCAATTGGGCATATATCGCCTGTGTGATTTGATCACTATCGTCTGACAATTGATTGTGTGCATTATCCAGTTGGGGTATTGTCGGTACGTCGTTATTCACAGATAGGCTTAACAGATTACGTGAATAGGCCCCTAAATTGATTTCTAAATCACGGTGAGGAGTGAGAAAAGCATTTAGCTCCACTTCATAAAAATTCCAGTCATAATTATCAACACCATACGTATCTTCAGAAAAAATATCATATTTGGTGTGTATTTGATCCGTTGAGTAAGTCAATTTCCCTGCCAGCGAAAAGGTATCCGAGAGTTTATCCTGGTAGCCCAGTGCCATTCTCATTTGTTTGTAGTAATACTGATTTCCTTCATCAAAAGAAGGAAAAGGAATGATAGATTCTCTTTTTGAATCAATATAGTTAAAATCCAGCGTAAAACGTTCGTACATTCCTGAAAATTGGAAATATTTTTGCTCCTCTTCCAGGCGTTTTCCAGTCCTGTGGTCTTCTGGAATACCAAAATTCAATAAGGAAGCCGGAACCGACACCATGTCCTCCAGAGGTTGGTCCAGCCCTTCTGTTTGATAAATAGAGCCGTTGAAAACAAAATGAAAATTTCCTTCTCGACCCGATTTTCGAACAAATAGTCGTTTGGTATTAGAAGTGCCATAGGATACAGAAGCAATACTACCAGGATCATTTTCAGAAACTTGATTCGTAATAATGTTAATCACTCCATAAAATGCTCCTGAACCATATATCACAGACATGGGCCCCCGCACTACTTCAATCCGGTCAATTGCTTCAACAGGCACATGAATGTCGCCCAAAGGATTTTGCTCATTATCCACCCTTAACTGGTTGACTCCATTTACCAACAGAACCAAATTTGGACTGCCTTCTCCCGACCAAAAGCCCCGAACCCCTAGATTGGTACGAGCAAAGTATTCATCAATATTGTATAAGCCTGGAATATTTGTCAGAATTTCAGACAGGGTGCTATAACCATATCGCTCAATGTCTTCACGTTTGATGATCACAACACTCGCTGGGACATCATTAATCCTTTCCCTTTTCTTAGCAGCCGTAATGATGACTTCCATTCCTTCCCATTCTGCTTGGATATATGCCAATTCGTTGTCTAGTGCGGCAACCGTGGTTTCAGACGCAATCATGAATGCTGGAAACCCAAATAAGATCATAGCAGCTAGCGCAAATTGAAACAATTTTCGAAATATGTTTTGCATGGAATCCTTTTTTTGAGTTGAGAACATAAATACGTACTTTGAGCCATTAAAGAAAAAGGTCTAAATGATCTTTATTTTGTAGCAAAATTGTTAATCTTTGTACATGTATAATGGTGTAATTTTGGTTTGCCTTGGTATTATCTTTGTCCTATTTACAAATTCTCTCAATCCTGACTTTTGAATAAGATTAATACCAAGTTGCGTTTAAAAAAGTGACATTCCAGAGTATTTTGTCATTCTGAGCTTGCGAAGAATCTCAATTGTTTCAAGGAGATCCTTCGATAAGCCGCTTCG
>JANQHV010000154.1 GCA_028282505.1 SAR324 cluster bacterium
CTCACAAATCTCATATCTCAAAAATCATTTCTAAACTGCTGGTTATGTTCAGAGATGTATTTTGTGACAAAAATATGACTATGAGAAACGCTTTTCCGGGAAGTTATACGGAAAAATTATTATTTTTAGCATTCCAGTACGAATAAATCATCAAGAAATTGTGGAACGAACAATTTCTGATTTTTATCTACGTAGAATTACGGATAGACGTATTCATGTTCCTGCGATAAGGTGAATTTCTGCTCTGAAGAAGATTTTGAGGAAGATGCTTCTCGAATCTACCCCAAATTGATTCAGAATGAGTTGTAAAATTTCATAAATTGTATTATACGTGTATCCAATATTTTTCTTATCCAAAATAGCCCGGAAAGCACGTTGTTTTTTAGTCTGTTGATTATTCCAGACTAAATAGTCTTAATAGGGAGGGATAAGCAAGTTTAGTTTCTTACCCATAGCGAGTTGTTTTTAGTCTGATGATTATTCCAGACTAAATAGTCTTAATAAAGCGAAAACTCTGGTTGGAGGAGTCGGAAGCGGGGGTAAGAAAAGTTGGTTTTGTGTAACAGACGTTCTCTAGAGGCAGAAGAAATAGTTTGTCTGTCAATTGTTTAATGATGAGATTAGGAGGTCGAATGGTAAAAGTGTGTAGGCAAATCACAAAAATAATGTTGATGGCCTTAATAGCTTGGGGATTAGCAGGAATTGGTCATGCACAATCCTTGCAGGATGTGATGAAGGCGCGTGGATTGTCAGAGAAAGATTTGCTGGCTGCTGCAAAAACCTATAATCCTACTGGGAAGAAAGATGAATATATTGTTTTTTCATCGGGTGGTCAATCGGGTCAGCTAATTGTTTATGGAGTTCCCTCCATGAGAATTCTGAAATACATTGCTGTATTCACACCAGAACCCTGGCAGGGATATGGCTATGGTGAGAGTGAAAGTATGGAGATACTGGAGCAAGGAAAAATCAATGGAAAAGAAATCACCTGGGGCGACACCCATCACCCGGCGCTTTCGGAAACGAACGGAGATTATGATGGAGAGTATGTGTTTATCAACGATAAAGCCAATCCCCGTGTGGCACTTATTGATTTGAAAACATTTGAAACCAAACAAATTGTAGTGCATCCTGTGTTTAAATCAGAGCATGGAAGTGCGGTGGCAACCCCAAATACTGAATATATTCTGGAAGCCGCTCAGTATCCAGCTCCATATACCAATGAATATGTACCACTGGAAGAATACAATGAAAAATACCGTGGTGGTGTGACTTACTGGAAGTTTGACAGAAACGCCATTTTAACTCTGGCTCGCAAGTCGATTAAACGTTTGAAGAAAGCAGGGGTTCCGACCAAGGGTTTGAAAGATTTGTCGAACATCAAATATGAAGGTGAAGATGCGTTCTTGAGTGCCGTTGGTGGCAAGATTGGTAATGATGTTGCTCAAAAACACAAAGCCACTTTGATCAAATATGCCATTACAGAAGGCCGCCTGGTACCCGAAAAATCGTTCACAGTGGAAATGCCTCCTTATATGCAGGACATTACAGACCCCGGAAAAGGACCGAGTTTTGGTTGGTCATTTACCAACTCAATCAACTCAGAGCGTTATGTTGGTGGTTTTGGAAAAGGAAATACGAAGTTTCAGAATCGTTTAGCCAACGAAGCAGGAATGTCAGAAAAGGACACCGACTATATGCATGTCGTCAACTGGCTTGAAGCTGAGAAGTTGTTTAAAGCAGGAAAGTATAAGAAGATCAATGGTCATGCGATTATTTCTATGGAAGACATGGTTGCCGCGAATGCACTTTTTCTGGTTCCTGAACCTAAAAGCCCTCATGGAAATGATGTCACACCGGATGGAAAATACATTGTCGTTTCTGGAAAATTGGACACCCATGCTTCTGTTTTCTCTTTTGAGAAAATGATGAATCTGGTGAAAGCCAAAGATTTTGCAGGAAAAGATCCTTATGGTATTCCAATTCTGGATATGAAAAAATCGCTTCACACTCAGGTGCAGTTGGGCTTAGGACCACTACACACTCAGTTTGATTCTGAAAAAGGAGTAGCTTACACGTCTCTTTATGTGGATTCCATGGTAGTACGCTGGAATTATGAAGAAGGTCGAGTTCTCAGTAAAATTCCGATCCATTATAATATTGGGCACCTCGTTTCGGCGGAAGGTGACACGATTGAGCCTGACGGAAAATATTTGGTGGCTTTGAACAAACTGGCAATTGACCGCTTTAATCAAGTGGGACCCTTGCATCCCCAAAATCATCAATTGATTGATATCAGTGGTTCTGAAATGCAATTGTTGTATGACATGCCTTTGCCTTTAGGAGAGCCTCACTATGCACAGATGATCAAAGCTGATAAGCTGAATCCGATTGTTCGTTTTGATAAAAGATCCTTTGAGCATTATGTCCGATCAGGTCAGGAACGCATCGAACGAAATGGTAACAAAGTTACGATTCATTCCACAGCGATTCGAAGTCACTTCAGTCCTGAAATAATTGAAATCAGGAAGGGGGACGAGGTCACCTGGCACATCACTAATACCGAGCGTGCTCAAGATCAGGTGCATGGTTTTGGTATTGATAACTATAATGTTCATGGCAGTTTGGAACCTGGAGAAACCGCAACATTCCATTTTGTTGCTGATCAAGAAGGTGTTTTCCCCTATTATTGTACCGAATTCTGTTCTGCTCTGCATTTAGAGATGACAGGATATCTTTTGGTGAAACCTTAATTGATGTAATGTCATAAGGGCGGCACATGTCGCCCGCATTCAATTATGGAGAACAAAATCGTAATCATTTAATTTCACTCTGGATACTGGACTTTGAACATTTTGCGTGTCATCGTATCGGTGTCGCAGTGGCGAAGCTTCGGCGCACCAACTAATCGCTCAAATGAATGAAAGGTCTTCATATGATCTCAATGACTTACACGGAGATGTTCAAAGGCTAGCCCGGATAATAACCTGTTTCATCGAAAGGAAATATTATGAAATCTATCATGAAAAATACATTCGTGCTTATTTCGCTTGTTGCCTTTTTATCTGTTTTTGCCAGCCTGAGTTTGGCAGATAATCAAAAGAGGTATCAAGATAAGGTCAAAGTCAATGACGAAACAATTGGTGTGATTGCAGGCGTCATCAATTATATTTGTCCGAAACTGGTAGATGCTTCTACCAACATTTGTAATCCCAAAGATCCGGTAGGCTCGGCGGTTGGCATCCAAAAGCAAATGGGTGATATCGAAGAACTCGACGAACTGGATAAAGATGAATTGGCAGAAGAATTGTCAGAAAAGAAAGTTCTTCATGTAGAAGCAGCCATGCAGTTCTATGATGCGGTTGAACAATTCAAGTTGCATTATCC
>JANQHV010000223.1 GCA_028282505.1 SAR324 cluster bacterium
AAAACGATCCAGGATTCTTCGGTCAACTACACTCTGGAAGATTATGCAGAAAATGTGGTTTATCTTCTCCAGGAGGTGTGTGATCTTGAAAAAGTGCCCCATCCCCATATTGTTTCAGAAAGTGGGAGGATGATCACAGCCTACCATTCCTGTATTCTGACAGAAGTATTTGACCGAAGCAAAACCAACAATACAGAGTATCCCACAGATAAAAAGCAGGAAGAGCATCGTATTGTCTCTAACATGAGAGAAGTCCTGGAGATTTTGGATAACGATTATGTTCAGGAAAGGTACTATGATGCCTTACAGTTGAAAAAAGAATGTATTCAGGCCTTCAAACTCGGTATTTTGTCATTGGAAGACCGAGCGGTTACGGAAACTTTATTTTGGAAAATTTGTCAGAAAATCAAGCATCTTAGAAATGAAATCGATTTTGTTCCGGAAGAGTTGAGGGAACTCGATTCGTTATTGGCCGAGCAATACTTTTGCAATTTTTCAATCTTTCAATCAGCCCCTGATATTTGGGCAATTGATCAACTGTTTCCAATTGTTCCTCTGCACCGGTTGGATGAAAAGCCCAAGGTTCTTTGTACACTGGCTGATATCACCTGTGATTCTGATGGAAAAATTGATCAGTTTATTGGTGAATCTTCTCCCCAGCAAGAATTGCCATTGCATCATTTAATACCAGGGCAAGAGTATTATATCGGAATTTTTTTAACAGGAGCCTATCAGGATGTGATGGGAGACATGCACAATCTTTTTGGCAGTGTCAATGAAGTGCATATTTATTGTGATGATCAAGACCAGACTGGTTTTTATATTGAAGAATACATTCCAGGCAGTAGTGCCGAACAAACACTGGTGACCATGCAATATAATACGCAGTCAATGATCGCTACTGTCAAAAAAATGTTGAATCAACAGGTACAAAGAGGTAAATTGCTTCCCAAAGAAAGTGTGCAGTTAGCCAACTTTTATGAAAATAGTTTCAAAAGTTACAGTTATCTCAATTTAAATAAAAAAGAAAAGTAATGAGTAAAAAAGGTCCCATCTCTCAATTCATACAAGAACATTACCTCCATTTCAATGCTGCCACTCTAGTGGATGCGGCCAGGGAATATGACAATCTGTTGAAAGCCAATGGCAAAATGTTCATCACCCTTGCCGGTGCAATGAGTACTGCCGAACTCGGCAAGTCTCTGGCAGAAATGATTCGCCAGGATAAAGTCCATGCCATCTGCTGTACAGGAGCCAACCTGGAAGAAGACATTTTTAATCTGGTTGCACACGACCACTATAAACGAGTGCCAGATTATCGCAGTTTACATGCTGAAGAAGAGATGAAGTTGTTCGAACAAGGGTTGAGTCGAGTGACCGATACCTGCATCCCGGAAGAAGAAGCCATGCGTAAAGTGGAACGGCTTATCGAAGCAGAATGGAAAAAAGCAGACCAGAACGATGAGTCTTATCCACCACACCAGTACTTTTGGAAAGTCCTCAAAGCCCTGGAGCCTGAATATCAGATCGATCCCAAAGATTCCTGGGTCGTGGCTGCCTGTGAAAAAAAGCTGCCAATTTTCACTCCTGGTTGGGAAGACTCGACCCTGGGCAATGTCATGGCGGCTCGGTGTATCGAACAGAAGGTGAAAAATCCTCATATCGTCGAGTCTGGGATTGAGTTGATGATTCGTCTGGCAGAGTGGTATAAACAAACAACAGTGGAGCATCCCATTGGATTTTTCCAGATTGGTGGAGGCATTGCCGGGGATTTTCCCATCTGTGTGGTTCCCATGATCACCCATGATCTGAAAGAGAAAACCAACTTGTGGGGTTATTTTTGTCAGATCAGTGATTCAACAACCAGCTATGGTTCTTATTCCGGTGCAGTCCCAAATGAAAAAATAACTTGGGGAAAGCTGGGAATAGAAGCGCCCAAGTTCATCATTGAATCGGATGCGACTATCGTCGCCCCGTTGATTTTTGCTTATGTGTTAGGGTGGTGATATTTTCTGCTCTCCACGTTGAAAAAACCGTGTCTCCATCTTATTGCAACCTCATATCTCACATCTCAAAACTCATTTCCAAACCACGACCTGTGCTCAGGAATGCATTTTGTAGCAAAAACCAGATTATTGGAAAAACGTTTCTGGAACACTATTATTATATTTTTTGAAAGGACATTATGCCACAATTAAAGCTAGGAATACCCAAGGGAAGCTTGGAAACGGCAACCATCTCATTGTTTGAACAGGCTGGTTGGAAGATCAGAAGTCATTCACGCAATTACTTTCCTGACATCAATGACCCTGAAATCAATTGTGCCTTAGTGCGCTCCCAGGAAATGGCTCCTTATGTGGCCAATGGTACGTTAGATGTGGGCTTGACCGGTCAAGACTGGATTATAGAAACGGAGGCCGATGTGGTGGATATTTGTGAACTGGTTTATTCCAAAAGTTCCAATAAGCCATCTCGCTGGGTATTGGTCGTGCCTCAGGATTCTCCGATTAAGTCGGTGGAGGACCTGGCAGGAAAAAAGATTGCCACAGAGTTGGTTGGATTCACCAGACGCTACTTTGAAGAGCGTGGGATTGAGACCAAGGTGGAGTTTTCCTGGGGAGCCACTGAAGCAAAGGTGGTGGAAGGATTGGTTGATGCGGTTGTTGAAATCACCGAGACGGGCAGTACTATTCGTGCTCATGGGCTTCGCATTGTTTGTGATCTACTGCATACCAATACTCGATTGATTGCCAATAAAGACGCAATGAACGATCCCTGGAAAAAAGAGAAGATCGATCAAATTGCATTACTGTTGCAAGCCGCTTTGCTCGCCCGCCAGAAGGTCGCCCTGAAAATGAATGTGCCGGCTGAAAAACTGGATGAAGTGGTGGCCATTTTACCCAGTTTGCATGCGCCTACGGTCAGTTACCTCTATGATAAGCAATGGGCCGCCATCGAGACGGTTGTCGAAAGTAAGGATGTGCGGGATTTATTGCCTCGACTGATAGCTGCTGGTGCGGAAGGCATTCTTGAGTATGAATTGAAGAAAATTTTATAATGGAAAGGAAAGTCATCCATGAAAATCGAAAATAGAATTCCGGAACAACACCCATTTGCAGCATTATTCAATCAGTTTGGCGGTAAAAAACAAATCAAGAAAATAGGCACACTGCCGATTCATTGTGAAGTCTATGAATATGGCAAAGAGGCTCCTGTCGTTCTATTCATTCCAGGGCTGGGGACTTATTCTACCTTGTACTGTGAATTTTTTACAAAGTTGTCTGAATGTGGATTGAATGTGATTGGGGTGGATCTCCGTGGACATGGATATTCTGGTGGAGATCGAGGAGATTATACAGTCTCTCAAGTCGTAAGTGATGTGAAAGAGGTGATGGATCATTTTGCGGCTCGTTATAATGACCAGATCATCCTTTTTGGCTGTTCAATTGGTTCGCCATTAGCCGTTGCCTGTGCAGAAGCAGACCGGAGAGTCCGGGCTCTGTTGTGTCATACTTTTTTTCTGACAGAAATCCCCCCTTCTCCTTTCCATTGGTTGGGGTGGAGCTGGTTAGCCTGGAATAGCCTGTTTTTTCCTCAGCTCAAAATGGATTTTCGGCTTTTTATTGATGCCAAAACATTGATGAAAAATCTGAACTATGAAGAGTTCGTGCAATATGATGAATTGATGGTCTGGCAGTATCCCATCAAAACGCTCAGTAGTGTTTATTCACGAAGATGCCAGGTTTTTTACAAACAATTTGACTTCAAGGCTGCTATTATTTCCGGTGAACATGACCCACTCGTCCAGCCCTGGTACATTCACATGATCACTAAATGCATGAAACATCCTTTTGAACCAATTATTCTTCCCGAAGGAGGACACATGCTGCCATTTGAAGATGTCAAACGCACAATTGATGTCACAACCAATTGGTTACGAAAAGAGGGAATACTCTAATAGACGGGTGAGAAAATGCCTGGGAGGGTCTGATTTCCAGGCATTGTTTGAGATAAGGAGAATGGAGAAATATTAGGCAGCCCGTTTCAGTACCCGTGCTGCAGGAACGGGTTCTTTTTCGGTACTCCGTCTGTTGATTTCTTCTTGTCGGGCCAATCCCCAGATTCCGATGGAAGAAGCAGCTGCGATGAAGCACAGGATTCCTGCGAACACAAAAGGTACCAGGTATTGCCCAGTGGCATCAAAAAGAACACCACCCACAACGGGGCCTAAGAAACCGGCAACACCATAAGCTGTGAAAATCCAGCCATAGTTCACCCCAAGATTTTTTGTGCCAAAATACTCAGCAGTGGCAGCTGGGAACAATGCGAAGTTTCCTCCAAAATTCAGGCCAACCCAGGCACTTGCCAGGAAGATGGCAATAGGAGTCTCCACGCTGATCAGCAGCATGAATGCCATTCCTTGAGCCAGGAACATCATCATCATGGCGCGTGGTCGGTCGATCAGATCGCTCACTTTTCCCCAAAAAACACGGCCTAAGGCATTGAAAATCGCTAAAATCCCGACGGGCTCCACAAAGCGGCCAAATGCTCCCATCCATTCTGGTGCAAATGTTTGTCCCTGTAGAATGGTTCCCATCATGGGCTTCCATTGTCCAATGGCCATTAGTCCAGAAGTGGCTCCAAGAATGAAAGTCACCCACAACATGCAAGCTTGTGGAGTGTTGAGCATCTCTCTCCAGGTAAACTCTTTTTTAGCAGTGGATGAGGTTTCTGCTTTCCATCCAGGAGGTGTCCAGTCGGCTGGTGGGTTGTGTAACAGAGAAGCGCCTGCGATGACTCCGAGAGCTGAAACAATACCGTGCAATATAAAAAATGCCTGCCAACCTATACCAAAGCCACTGCCTGCTTGGATACCCAGTCCGATCAGAAGAATCTGGGAGAGTCCCATTGCTTCTCGTCCTTCCACTGGTGGTAACAGCAAAATAGACGCCGGCCCTGCAAAAAAGAGAGCTCCTGCTCCAAAACCAGCAACAGCCAATCCTGTGATCATTCCTTTTTTGTCAGGAAACCATTTGACGGATGCTGCGATAGGACAAACATAAGCAAACCCAAGTCCTGCCCCACCAATCACTCCATAAGTAACATACAGCAGCCAGGGTCGTGATTCTGATACTAAGAATGCACTCAACAAGAAGGAAAGTCCCAGTAAGAGGCCACCCATCATGGCGACTTTTCGTGGTCCAATTCTATCTTGCAACTTACCAGCGGGAATCATGACAATGGCAAAAGTCACCAGTGCGAATGAAAAGGCCCATTGTGTGGTGGTTCGATCCCAGCCAAATTCCATTTCCATAGGTTTGATAAAGACGCTGAAAGCATAAACCGTTCCCAGGATTATTTGTACCATTAAGGCACCTACAACGATCAGCCATCGATTGTTCTGTATTTTTTCTAACATAGTACCTCCTTGAGTTAATGAATATTTAATAAAGAAGGTCATCCTCTTCATGTCTCCATTTTATCGGTTCTTTGATCTGATTACTACTCGTAGATCTACTGGTTTTGGAATCTCTCCCATGTCACCGGGCAGGGAAAGTGCCGTAAAACACGTAAATCTACGAGTAGACATATTGTGGTAATCGATTACTATAAGATATGCAGGGGGCATTGTTTACGGTTCTGGTTTGTGACCAGGACTGTTACGATAGTATGATTTTTTTATGAACTCTGAGCTAGCCGTTGTTACTTAATATGTAAGTGTAAAGAGTTAAGTATGAAAAATGGATTTGAAAACCTGATTTGAGCATATTTCCTGACAAAACCAGGCAAGAGGCCTTCTTGAATTCTTAAGTTTACGACAGTAGCTAGTTCTAACCAAGTAAAGAGGTACAAATGGTTCATTTTATAAGGCATTTAATGATGGGAGATGAAGTCGTCATCAAAATTCCATCAGAAAAGCGAAAAGAGGGGTACAATCCCTATCCAGATGGAACAACAGCATTGGTCATTGGTTATTCAGAAATGTACATTGGGCGACTGAATACCCTCAATGTCAAACCAGGCATTTATCTCAATGACCGTTGGGTCAAATTACAGTTGTTGAGTGGAGAAGAAGTCATGGAGAACAGTAGTTATCTCACTTTAATCGATAAGGAAGAAGCTGAACAAAGAGCCCATATTATTAGACAACGGAATCTTCGTCCAAATTGGCTGCAACTTAAACTAGAGAATGGGTTTCTCCGTGAATTGCCGGAAACTGCAATTTGGGAAGGAGACTATGTCCATTGTAAGGTAATCGACGGCCAAGCCAGAGGGTTGGTCCAACCGAACAATTTACGCACCTTTGTTGTTCAAGAAATCGATTATCACCATATGGGGGTTTTACATAAAAACCGAATGCCCTGGCCCTATTACAAACTATCAACTGGAATCACGGGGAAATGGAATGTGGCAGTTCGAGAAAGCGAAATGGAATTGGTGGCACGTGGTAATGTCTGGAAGTGGAAACATCAAGAAAACTTGCAGTTTAAAAATGTCCTGGAAGAAATGAAATTTTGGCAGTTAGTCGGAGAGTATGAAGAACTGGTCAATCCGGCAACTAAGAATTACACATGGTCACGGGAAGAGGTCTTTGAAGCGGTTTGCAATGGAATCGCACATGGATTCAAATCAATTCACCTTCCCCTATTAGGTCGCTCCTCCTCAGCCATTCGTATGAAGGATATCGCTGTTGGAGAACGATTGGCCAAAGAAACACTGAACCAATTCCGATCATCACGAGAGGTTGCCGCAAATTGCTGAAATTTTGTAGATAAACAAATTGAGGCTTAATGACCTTTTCGGCCAGTCATTTATCATCTTTGCATACAAAAAACCAAGAACAATGGAAAAATTGATCAAGTGAATATTCATTTGATCAAAAGTTTATTAAGTGGTAATTTTCATATTTTTGGTGAATTAACAATAAACTCTTTGATGAATTGGATTAGATCTATGAAAGTTTTTCAAATACAAGATGACTGGTCGATTGACAATATTAAACTAGCGGAGCGTCCAGAACCGACTCCATCAGCAGGAGAAGTATTGCTGAAAATGAAGGCCGCTTCGTTAAATTATCGCGACTTGGTGGTACCCAAAAGGGGCTATGGTGCTTTAACAGGCACACTGCCTATCATTCCCCTGGCTGATGGTGCGGGTGAAGTGGTTGCCGTCGGAGAAGGGGTGACTCGTTTTGAAGTTGGTGATCGTGTCTGCCCCATGTTCATGCAAAAATGGATTGCCGGGGAAGCTTCCAAGGAACGCCTGACCAATACCCTGGGAGGACCTCTTGATGGAACAATGGCAGAGTACATGGTGCTCCATGAACAAGGAGTGGCCAAAGCGCCTGCCAACCTGAATGACGAAGAAGCGGCCACTTTGCCTTGTGCGGCATTAACCGCCTGGAGTGCGTTGGTTACAGAAGGTAACTTGAAAGCCGGTGATACCGTATTGGTGCAAGGAACCGGCGGGGTTTCTTTGTTTGCTTTACAGTTTGCTAAATTACTGGGTGCTTATGTCATTGCCACATCCAGTAGTGACGATAAACTGCAGAAGGCATTAGATCTTGGTGCTGATGAGGGAATCAATTACAAGACCGATCCTGAGTGGGGAAGAACTGCCAAGAAAATGGTGGGTGGTGATGGTGTCGACCACGTGGTTGAAGTCGGTGGCACAAAAACCCTTCCTCAATCGTTGCGTGCCATACGATTTGGGGGAACCATCAGTATGATTGGTGTGCTTTCTGGGGGTGACATGAGCGGTGCGCTTGGCTTGATTGTGACACGTCAGGTACGCCTGCAGGGTGTTACTGTCGGACATCGAGATAGTTTTGAGGCAATGGCTCAGGCCATTGAAAAGCATACCTTAAAACCAGTGATTGATCGCACCTATCCCTTTGAGGAACTACGAGAAGCGCTTGACTATCTGGCCAGTGGTGCCCACTTTGGAAAAATTTGTATTCGTCATTGATGACGGCCTAACCTGACAGAACCATAACCAAAAAATATTTGCCACAGAGACACGGAGTCACAGAGAAAAATTTATTTTTTCATCGTTCCGTTGCTCTGCGGCAGTATATTTTGTCAAAAACACTGTTCTGCAAAGACAGCTACATGTTTTTTGGCAAGCTGCTCATCTGATGGAATTCCAGTCACATTTTGACGGCATCTCCCTTGTGAGAAAACAGGATAAATGTGTTCATTGTAAATGTGAACCGCAGCATCCTGGTTGGCCTGGGGGTTCCGGAACAAGCCTGCATATTGTTCAGAATACAAGTATTCAATCTGGGTGCCCTGCACGAGTTTGCGCCATCCTGTTTCTGCTTCAGCGAGCCGTTCTAAGGCAACCTGGTGTTCTCCTTCCAAACGTGGTAAATCGTTTACCAGTGCTTTGGCAAAAGCCCGACTGACCACATGTTCAAATGATGAGCCTCTTGCTCTCATGGTCATGTTGAGCCAATTGGTCAAATTCTGGTTTTGCTTTGCTTCTGGATAGAAAATCAACAATAATCCACAGGGGCGGAGTGCGAACGTAATAAATGCTTTTGTCGGACTAATTGCCAAGGCAAAAGAAGCCCCCTGTTCGATAAAAGGTTGTATCTGCAATTCATAACTCATACGCATGAGTTCATCATACGGTTTCGAGTGAATGAGCCTGGCGAATTCAAATCCAGGATAGGCCCTATCGAGTACAACGGAAATACCATTTTCTGATGCTGCTTTTGCACGAGCTTCAACAATCTCCTGGGAGCATACCAGTCCTGTTGTATTCATTGGTCCTGCTTGATAAACAGGTAGTGTGTTTTTTTCTGTAATGATGGCATCTTCCGCAAATTCTTCACATTGGAGATGTGCCAATTTTGCGATGGCTTTATAGGCCGGCCAGCCCAATTTTTGGATTCCCAGAGTTTGTAATTCCGGATTTTGCAATGTCATCAATTCAATAGCCGATTTGACGGCCCCAGTTCCCGCATCCGACGGAAGAACTAATTTGAACTGATCATGATATTTTTCTGGAATGCGTTGCCAATGTAAAATAATCTTTTTTAAATCTTCCATGATCTTGGCTGAATTCATGTAAGTACCTTTTTTACTGGACTCCAGCTCTGACTTTGTATATTCAATGAGTGTAGCAGACGTCTCCATGGGTTGCCCACTGCCGTTTAAGACAATGCCAATTCCATAGTTGTGTCCCTGATTATCTTTGTCACACAAAATTTGTGCAATTTGATTCACATCTTTCCCCGATTGTGATAGCTGTTGACTTTCTTCCTGTACACTTTTTCCAAATTGTAATTCCATTCTGTTTTTTCCTTATATTGAATTTATAGATGAAATCTACTTTATAGCCCTTTAGAAAATAGCATGGATGGCTGTAATTACAATCTTGAAAAATCTTATTAAATGCCTAATATAGAAATCAATACTTCTCACAGTTTCTGTTTTATTCTTAATGGATGTGAGAAGTATGAAATAATATCAGTAGTTTAAATGGGTTTTTATGGGCATGATTACATTTTCGACCACCTGAAATTGTTCCTCCCCTTATTCAAGAGTCGCAAGTTCTCGTGTCATACCGGATCGGAGCGCCGACTGCTTGCCCGGTATCCAGAGGCTCTAACTCTTTGAAATAATTGTGGATTTCGGCAGGGCTAGCGTTCCAGTCAAGCCCGAAATGACAATGTAATAATCTAATGTTAATAATATCAATAACTTAGAGGGTTTCACGACTGTCGAGTTATTAAGGAGCGAGGCCGACTTTCGAGTAGGAGGGGAAATCATTTTTGCACAACTGGTCGAAAATATGACCACCCCCTTTCTTACACTCAGGGGGATTGGCTCAGCGAAATGGAATACAAACCTGCATTTTCAATAGTCTGTAAAAACTGTTAGAATTGTTGAAAAAGATTATTACAAACCATATTCAATAATCTCACGATTGCTTATCTCTGAATATGCCTACTGTCCATTGGCGCAATGATTATACAGTCAAAGTGAGTATTTTTGACGATCATCACAAGGCGCTCTTTGATGCAATCAATCGGTTGTACGATGCGATTCCTGAAGGATATGATCAGGAAAATGCCGCTTCTGTTGTGGAGAAAAATGCTATACAACAATCCTTTGATTTTTTGCTACAGTATACCGAGTATCATTTTAAAGCAGAAGAAGATGAGTTGAAGAAGCATGAGTATCCTCATTATGCTGAACAAAAAAAATCTCATGATTTTTTCAAAAATAAGATTATAGTGGCTATCGAAGATTTTCAAAATAGTGGTGAGATAGAAATAGAATTTTTAGAATTTTTGAAACGATGGCTCATTGACCATATTCTTGTTTTAGATCGAAGATATTCTAATTTTTTGAATAGTAAAGGAACCATCTAATTGCTTTTCATTCTTAATTTTCAGTAGGTAACAACGGTTATCTAAGTACCGCTAATCAGAAATAAGTGTTCAAATTCTTGTTGTGACAATCTTACTCTTAATCCTAATCTTGTTCTTAATCTCTGGAAATTGAGGGATTA
>JANQHV010000229.1 GCA_028282505.1 SAR324 cluster bacterium
AACTCGATCATTATTTAACCGAGTTGAATCTTTCTCCATCCTTACTAAAAAGCTTAAAATGGCTTTACCAAAAGGAGCGATCTCCCAAAAGCCCTATCAGAACTAAAAAATTTTGGAAGGTTTATTCGAATCCTCGTTTCCATATGTTTCCAACATGGATCAAAGACAATGTTCACCATGAATTGGAAGGGGTCTCACAAAGCTTCGATAATGTGATTCAGTTACTGCAAAAAACCGACAGTCTCCATTTCGGTGCGGATCGGTTACCCACGGTTGATATCATTGCTGCAACCATCTCAGTCAGATACCCTCGTTCCAACGATAGGGCTGTAAGATTTGTCGGCAGCTGTATGCGTGACAATAAAAAGAATCTCAGTGAAATTGCCAAGGATGCAAATTTTCAAAAACATTTTGCCGCAGCCATGGACGCTGCCTGTAAACAGCCCCTATCTAATGAAGCAGAAGAAGTCATAGACAAGTATTTATCATTGTCCAACCTGTTACCAGAAGATCAAAAAAGTCTGTGCGATGTTTCTTTTGGGGACTTCAACAAATCTCCTGTCCTTTATTCCAAACACCTCGAGTGCGACAAAGAAGCATATCAACGGGCACTACTGGGTATTGAAACATTCAGAAATTTTCTCATTCAGCCAAAGGCTTCTTCCAAATCCGCTTTTGAACAGCCTACCCCCTCACCAGTTGCTGAGCCTTCTCAAGATTCTTCAAATGAACCGGTCCCAAAACCCCAGTCTCAATCACCTGCGACACTCACGGCACGGCCAACTTCTCCTTTTCAACAAGTAGCAGAAAGAATAACCAGAAATACGCCAGGAGGGCGGGTTATTTTGGGAGATGCTATTTATAAAGTGGAAAATGGTTATGCTTATTTGCCAGACATAAATCAGTTGGTCAAACTAAATTCGGAGTATCTTTATCTGAAATCACACGCTTGTGGTAAATTTCATTATTTCGATTATACTCTTGAGTTCAATCGTCATGGTATGCCGACCGATTTGCCAATTGAACTGCAAAATCCTTACAAACTCGACTCATACAGCTATGTTATTGTGGATCATGTGATTCGGATGTTGGCGAGGGGATATTATTTTTGCAATGGGAAGCTGCTCTCTCTGTCAGAAGCAGGAATTACAGGAATGTACATTAGCAAACGAACATAGTTGTGACTATTCACGTAAGCCAGGACAAAACAGGTTCTTAGCCAGAATTTTCTAAACAGTGATCAAAATTTCTTATTTTTGAGAAAAAAATAATTCTATAAATGTATTATCTCTGCTAAACTATAACCTCCCGCGAAATACATTTTAAAAATGACAATTATTTGATCCCCATTACCTGAATCCTCCCCCAGAAAAAGGACGAGAGATAAAAGGTATTGTCGCTTTTAAAATGCGATTTCATACCATTTTCCTTATTAATAAAGCCAACTACAGATAAATTTCCTAAATTTTCAAGAGGATTTGCAAGATGGCCCAGACGCGTGTTTTTAACAGCAAAAAGCGCAGGGTTTTGCGCAAACAAATTCCTTTCATGGAGAATGTTTCCGGCGTTATGCTGCTTGCTGGATTAGCAGGAATTGGTATTTGGGTAGCAACCCAGGGAAACAATTACAATCCAGAGGACCGTGATGTTTCCCTGGAACAATTGCTGCAGGCCTCCAGTCAAGAAAAACTATATAACCTTCCTTTAAAACCCTGGGTTGAACCAGGCACTCTCCAAACAGTAGCGACTCCCGATCCGGGTATATTTCCAGAAACTATTTTTGACTCCGAATGGAAAATGGAGTCGAGAATAAAACAGTTTGACGAGACCAATCTGTTTGAGAAGATTAATGGAGAAGCAGAAAAATTCCTGAAGCAGGGATTTCGTTCTCTCAACTATCTGGTATTGTTATCCAGGGATGGCAATAATGAGATTGCTATCGAGTTGTATGACCAGGAAAGCATGGGGGGCAGTATGGGAATTTTTTCAGACCATATGTCGGGAGACAAAATCATTGAGCAGGAAAATGAAGTGGTTTACTTTGAAACTTCAGTGGGTGCTATTGGCAGAAAAGGAAAGTACTTTTTTCGAATTGCAGGAAACACAGAAAGTGAAATAATTCAGCAAAAAACACGACAACTGATCACAGCTTTTTCTCAACTGCAAGAAAAAGAGCATGGTACTCCAAAAGAGTTTCGCATATTAAATGAGAAAATGAAAATTTCTCCAGAACGGATCACCTATCAACAAGATAATGTTTTTCAGTATGACTTTGCTAAAAATTTTTGGTTTGGTCAGTTCGAAGCAGATGATGCGGGAAGAGTCTTTATTCACCAGGACATGTCATTGGAGCAGACGAAGATACTGTTTGAAAAAATTCTGGAAGAACAAAGCTATGATTATCAAATTGTTGAGAAAAGTGATACTCGGGTGGTGATGTTTCATGAATACCTGAAAAATTATTTTGTCATCGGTTATCAAGGAACCTATCTTTTTGGTGCTGAAAATATAAAGAATCAGGAACAACTGGTACAACTGATGGAAAATTTGGGACAGGAGATTGGAGATGGCTAAAGAGAAATATCCTCACCTGGATTATCAAAAACAACCGATGAGTCGGCGTGATCTCATCAAAAAAGGGGTTGGCCTGACTGCTGTCAGTGCGGTTGCTTCTTATCTGGCATTTGCTCCAGAGCACTTTCCTTTTTCTTTAAAGGATCAGAGTGGTTTGCGCAGCTTACCAGCACCAGATATTTTCCGCTTGCCCGATTTCCGAGTGGCAAAAGAGGAAGGCAAATTTGATCTTGGACTGGGGCGCAGTGGCAGTGTGGCAGTGAAGCTAAGAAAAGCTCTGGATGCCATTGGCGGGATTGAGCATTATATCAAACCAGGAGATATTGTTTTAGTGAAGCCCAATGTGGCCTTTGATCGCTCTCCCAACCTGGGAGCCACATCAAATCCTGAGATTATCACAGAATTGGTTCATTTACTTTTAGTGGATTGCCGTGCCTCAGAAGTTCGGGTTGCTGATAACCCCATCGAATCCCCTGCTGATTGTTTTGCCAAAAGTGGAATACGCCTGGCTGCTGAACAGGCTGGGGGACGGGTTTATTTGCCTGATAGCAATGCTTTTGAAATATTGTCAACGCCAGGTGCTGTTTTGATCGAACAGTGGCCCTTTTTTAAAAGACCATTTCGTGATGTGAACAAAGTGATCGGAGTGGCCCCTGTCAAAGATCATAATCTCTGTCAAGCCTCTTTGGGTATGAAGAACTGGTATGGCCTGTTGGGAGGGCGCAGGAATCAATTTCATCAAGATATTCATGAAATTATTTCTGATTTATCCATCATGATCCAACCAACTTTCACTATTTTGGATGGTACACATATTCTCATGGAAAATGGCCCCACGGGTGGAGATCCTTCAGATGTGAAAAAAGGAGATGCGATTCTCGTGGGGGTAGATCCCGTTGCGATGGATACGTGGGCCTTTAAACACTTGTTGGAGAGAACTGGAAAATTGCCTGAATATCTGTACAAGGCAGAAGAGAAAGGAAGTGGTAGAATGGACTACAAGGGGAGGTTGAAAGAAGTCGTATGAAAGAGCCACTGAACAACAATAAACCAGAAAAATTTCGCCAGTTGTTGCGTTTAACCAATGTCCGTATTGTGTTTCAAGTCATATTTTTTGGATTATTTGTCCTTTCGATATGGGCTTCCTGGACTTCACGTATTGGCGGTTATCCTGTTTCCCGCTTCTTGGAAATAGATCCTCTGGTTTCTATTTCAACAGTTCTTTCTACTGGATATGTCTATCAGTATCTTGGCTGGTCTTTGGTTATTATTGTGGTGACCTTTCTTTTTGGAAGGGTCTTTTGCAACTGGGTCTGTCCTTTTGGAACATTGCATCAGTTTGTGGGCTGGCTGTTCAATATCCATCCTGCCACAAAGCGGATTGAACAGAACCAATACCATCATTTGCAATATCTCAAGTATGGGATATTAGTTGTTTTTTTAATCATGGCATCATTGGGGGCTTTACAGATTGGTTTGTTAGATCCCATCGTATTGATGTATCGAGGATTCACAGTGTTTGTGACCCCGGCTGCTGACATGTTGCTGGATTCGGCAACCAGCTTTTCCAGTAGAATCGGAGTAGATCCAACATTTCTCGCTTCTTTGAAATTTGCACCTGGAGTGGCTTCACGTATTTTTGTGGGTTCGTTTTGGGTGGGAATGTTTTTTCTGGCATTTGTTATTCTGAATCTCTGGAAACCTCGTTTTTTTTGTCGCTTTCTTTGTCCGTTAGGAGCGCTACTGGGTTCTCTTTCTCGCTATTCACTATTCCGGATCAACCGAAATGTTCATCGCTGCACCGATTGCAATCTGTGTTTGACCCGCTGTGAAGGGGCTGCTGATCCTCAGGGAAAAGTCCGGGTCAGTGAGTGTTTTTCCTGCATGAATTGTCTAGATGATTGCCCTGAAGACGCTCTGAAGTTTACGATGATGGGGCTGGATACCAACCAGGTGGTGGCAAAACCCGATTTATCCAGACGTCGCTTGATTTTTGCCGGCATTGGTGGCCTGTTTGCGTTTCCATTGATGCGAAACAACGGGAAAGTCAATGATGAGAACTTTTCGCCTGACATGATCCGTCCTCCTGGATCAGTCGCAGAAGCAGAATTTTTAGAAAAATGCATCAAATGTGATCAATGTATCAATGTGTGTCCTA
>JANQHV010000246.1 GCA_028282505.1 SAR324 cluster bacterium
GATAATTGCGGGGCACAACACGGATATCCCCCACTTTTAAAGGCCACAGAGGAGTGTCATAACAATTTTGAAAATAGCAATTGAGTGGTTCTCCGGAGGGAGTTTTGCCTTCACTGAAAAACAATTGATTCCGATGGAGTGTAAAACCACTGCTGAAGTTGGCACCTTCAGGATCAACTCCAAATTGAGCAATGGCCATGGATGGTATGGGAGTCTCCAAATGGGGACAAAGCATGGACAGCAGAGTATTGGAAACCTGAGGCGCTTCGGCATTCAATTTGTATTGGAGCTTTCCTGTGAGAAACGCAAATGATTGAATCATCGCTTCAATATTAGGAT
Organism: SAR324 cluster bacterium; assembly: GCA_028282505.1. Taxonomy (GTDB): domain Bacteria; phylum SAR324; class SAR324; order SAR324; family NAC60-12. Next base: position 340 of record JANQHV010000246.1, read on the forward strand.
CGGCTGATCGGCCCTGGCTCATTTCCAATTCGGCGGCAATATCCGGATAATCTTGCGAGGATTCAGCCGCTCTGCTCCGAAGATCAGCCATTTCATCATGAAAATAATTCCGTATGAGTGTATTCCCTGTGTTTTCCATAGATCTGATTTACTGTAACGTGCGTTTGTTCAACGGGTCAGCTTGAGAGGAAACCGCACGGGTTCTGAATGGTGTTCTAACTGCAAATGCCCGCTAATGATCACCTGGATTTCCTCTATACCACTCCCAATTGGGGTGACGAGGGCTTTTACCTGCTTCAACCTTGGCTCAAAGGCATCAATTGCTTGCTCAATCTCTACAGGAAGTCCATCTTTAACAGAAAAGCCCTGCCACAACAATGTTTCCACTGAGGCAAGCCCATATTCCAATATGGTTCTTTCTCCGTTGAGAAGACTGGTCAAGCTGTTTCGACGTGTATTGAAAAGCCGTTCCAGCTCATGCAGCACGGACTCTCGCAGTGCTTCCAGATTTTGAGCATAATTTAACGTGTCTGATGCTTCATTTTTAGAAACCCTGGTCAGGCGTTCAAAAAGAAGCTTTTTACCAACATTGGATTGCCGGGTCATCATTCATCTCTCAATTAGGGAGGAGGAATAGGACGATCCGTGGCAACACTCCAAGTAGCAGCAACCACACCACCGGCACTGGTATTATTAAGCTGAACCGTTGCCGTCCAGGTGACTTGAGTGAAATTGAGCGTTAATTGTTCCGTCGCCATATCATTGGGATGCGATTGCATGGCGATGGAACTGACCATGGCATCTTTTAGCTCCAAAGTCAGAATATTCGCAATTTTATTATCACTGTTCCGGCAAATATAAATTTTAGTTAAAGCATCATCTTTCCCAATCGGAGTCGCTCCTAAGCAATGTTGGTAAAGTTTCGGTGATGACTGATCCACGTATTTAATCAGGGTGATGTCCTGAACGTCCGGCCGTCCAGAAGTACGTGCCGAATTACTGACATCAGTGGTCATTTGCTGCTTCATCCCAAAATTGCATGAAACGCATTCGATGCAGTTCTCTCCCATTTCATTGGTCGCAAACCCGTCCAAGGTCCCGGAAATCAATCCGGTACCCTGAATCTCGGTATTTCCTGGCTGCAATAAAATTAAATCCATAATAGATTCCTTTGTTTGTTTCTGTTAGAAAAATTTTCGTGAAGCGACATTTCCAATCAGGAAGGAAGTTCAGCGACCAGACGAATAGAGGCGGTTAACTCTTCCAATTGGAAATGAGGTTTTAGAAAGACGGTTGCTCGATAAGAGCCTGGTTTACCTGGTACATCAGTGACTTTCACATTGGCTTCACGCAATGGGTACTTGGCTTTGATTTCCTGGGGGGCTCCATCGTCCAACAATACATAATTTGCAATCCAGGTATTCAAATAGTTTTCAACTTGACCGCTGGTGAGAAAACTCCCCACTTTTTCTCGAATAATCACTTTAATGTAGTGGGCAAAGCGGGATGCTGCGAGAATGTAAGGCAACATTGCTGAAATACGGGCATTCGCATTGGCTTCATCCGTATTGTAAATTTTAGGGAGGTTCGTGGTTTGTCCGCCAAAGAAAGCGGCTTTATCCGTTCCTTTGCAATGGCAGATGGTCATGAACCCTAAATCATTCAGTTCTTTTTCGCGGCGATCCGTGATGGCGATTTCAGTGGGACAGACAATATCAATATCGCCATCATCTGTTTTAAAGGTATGGGTGGGTAGGTTTTCAATCAATCCACCTCCTTCTACACCCCGAATTGCAGCGGTCCAATTGTAAAGAGCAAAGGCATTGGTGATGCGTTGTCCTAAAATATAGGCTGGGTTTCCCCAAAGGTACTTTTTGGCATCCCGACCATTGGCATCTTCCACAAAATCCAGACCATCAACAGCCACCGTTTCAGGACCATAGGGAAGGCGTAACATCACACGGGGCAGTGTCAATGTCACATAGCGGGAGTCTTCGCTTTCACGAAAACTGCGCCATTTGATCAATTCGGCACTTTCAAAAATTTTGGATAAATCCCGGGGTTTGACCAAACGGGAAAAGTCATCCATATCAAACAATTTAGCATAGGCCGAAGCGATAAAGGGAGCATGGGCCGCGGCAGCGACCCCGGAAATTTTGTCTAACAATTCCATATCAGCAGGCAATCGTCCGAACTCATAATCCCCGATTAACACGCTGTAGGGGTTTCCTCCATACGTCCCATATTCTTCTTCATAAACCAATTTGAAGAGAGTGCTTTGATCAAATTCCACCGCTTTTTGTAAATCTTTCAATAAGTCCGCTTTGTCCACATTCAAGACCCGGAGCTTCAACATTGTCCCAGTTTCGGTGTTCATGACCAGGTAATGCAGTCCACGCCAGGTCGCTTCCATTTTTTGAAAGACATCGTCGTGCATGATCAAATTGAGTTGTTTACTAATTAGAGCGTCTACTACCCCAATTTGTTCTGTCATCAAGACATCCGCTTCAGCAGTGTTATCGTCCGGTAAAGACGTGAGGATGTCCTGAACGAATTGTCCAATCAGTACTTTCGCATAAGGAATCTGCTCCTCGTCCTGAATCATTGCACCTTTTTCCAAAAAACGCTTCATGGTCTCCGACGGTTCGACTTTTTCCCAGGCTTCAGCGTCGGTAGCTCCCTGGTAGGCCGCGACCAATTCATCACGAGCTTCTTTTTTCGCTATGACTCCGGCCAGGAGGTCCCCCAGTTTATCATTGCCATCCATCTTACCTAAAAAATCTCTCAGGTAGTTTCGCCCCTCATAAAGTTGGTTGAGTGCGGGTACTTGCACCACAATGTTTTTAGGGTTAAAATCCTCAATACTGGTAAACAATAACTCAACCGAAAAAGATGCCTTTCCCCCTGCAGCCGCTGGAGGATCAGCGTCAGCCCCTGGAGGAGGAGCATCGGCCTCCGGAGGGGCTGCCTCAGCTTTTGGAGGATCAGCGTCTTCTGCCATCCCACCCGAAGGACCCGTTAAAACATTTTTAACTTTGAAGGTAATGCGAGGATTGGCTGATTCTAAAACTTCATCAAAGTTATCCCGGTCAATTTCGACAAATTTTCTCTCTCTCAGGGGAGGTAGAGGGTTTTTGGGCTTGCCGGAAAGCCCGGCAAGTATTCCAACGATGAAGGGAAGCTGTTTCATGACAATAGCCCCGCCAGTTTCCACATCGTAGGTAATCTGAACTCGTGGAGGACGGATCCGCCCGAGTTTTGTTTGCATACTTTCAGCCATTGGTGATGCTCCTTTGTCTTAGATTCTTAGTGATACACTTTATTTTCCAAAATGGATTTGCGATAAAGCACTTTCCCGCCTTTCAATTGCACACGAATGACCTCCCCATGAGACTCCAAATAATCCAGGGCTTTTTGAACTAATTCTACAGAATCATCATAACGTTGCCGGACCAACCACCATTTTGCTACTCCATCCACGGTTTCAGATGCATTGGGGCGCTTGATGAGGTATTGCTTAATCGCTTCGGCGGCTGAGATCACCTGTTCCGATTTATTCATTTTATCATCTCATTGAAGGTCCATGGGCTTTGCAACCCGAAAAAATAAAATTCATCATTCTTTGCAGCAAACGTCATGCCAGTGTCTCTAAAACCTTTTAACCTATTGTTATTAAATAATTTTTATTATTCAAAGACGATGCATTGGGTCAAAAAAAACCGGACATCAATTCTTGAAAAACGGAGTAAACCTCGATCAATTGTAGGATTGGGGACCTGGGTTATATTAGACCCACTGGGGCTTTTATCGCACAGATTTCATGCTTTTTATCAAGGTGCTTTTTTTTGACCCAGTGGGTCACTCTCGACCCAGTAGGTTTGGGGGTAGATTTTATCAGGCTTTCAGCTGAGTCCTCTGTGGATTCCAGGGCTTTTTAGACCCAGTTTTTCTTGAAAGTGTTTTTAAATGTTTGGCACCTTATTGGGGCAAAGTAGTTTACAGTTTCTCACAACAGCGACCCACCGTAGCGGCGGACCGTCCCTATTCCTTCCGGTAGGCATTTGTGTCAAATTAAGGATGCCGAGCTTAAATGTCCCCCGCTGGCGGGGGATTTAGGCCGTACGCGGAAGCGGGGTGGACCATCAATCCTCCAAATGTCATATCAACTGATTTCCCCCGCTGTGCAGGGAATTCCTCCCCCTTTTTTCCCATTGGTGTCAAGTTAAGAAGAATTGCGATTCAAATCTCCCCCTTTTTCAAAGGGGGCCGGGGGGATTATAGGCTGAATCAGTAACCTAAAAATCCCCCTAGCCCCCTTTATGAAAGGGGGAATCTGCTTAAGTTGAGACTAATGCCTTTTTTCCCCTCCAAAGGGGGATATCCCCTCTTGGATGGCCGGCGTTCCGGAGGGGCCAGGGGTGTGTAAAAAGAGGGGTCGAACTGTAACTGGAAAATGAAAGGTCCCAAATGTTTGAAATCAATGACTTAATAGGTTTTTTATCAATCAAAGAAAAAGTTATCAGGAGGGCTTGGCATACGAGTTGCTGAAAGGACAATTAATCGAAATTTTTGAATCTTACAATTTTTAATGAGAAACCATCATGGCGATTCCCCGGCAGATAAATAAAGTTGCATCAACAGCTCATGATTTGCTTAAATATTTTGAAGATCATCCTTATGCTTTTGAAACAACAGAACAAATGGCACAGTGGTGGTTAGAGCATCAACCTTACGAAAATTCATTGGAGATCGTACAACAGGCTTTGGACTACCTGGAATCCCTCGGAGAAGTGAGCAAAACCTCCGTACAAGGAGGGCGAATGATCTATCGAAAAACAACATAGAATTTAAAATAGAGGGTTATGAGAGCATTGGGATGGAGAACAGGGGAAAGTTTAGTCCACAGTCTACGGACCGATATCCAGCGTTTCAGTTTCTTTCAAGCAGTTCGTCTTCTAAAACAATGGGTTGGAGACCAAGGTCAAACCGAGGAAGCCCTTCCGTTACGCTTTGGGTCTACCCGTCAAAGCTGGTTCCCAGGAGCTGATATTGAAGGTTTGGAGAACACGAACCATGCATTATTACTGAGGATAGCGGCTCTGGGGGTCGCTGGCCCCCATGGACCTTTACCAACGCCATACTTTCAATGGATTCAAGACAACTTGAGACAGGGGGATACGGCGATGGCTGATTTCATGGATATTTTTAACCATCGATTGATTGATTTGCTTTATAGGGTTCGTCAACAAAACAGTATTGGATTACATACGGGAAACCCGTTCCACACCAGCCTGGCCAATTATTTGGGATCTATTGCTGGAATCGCGACCCCTGGTTTGAACCCTCTCTTGCCATTACCAAAGCGTTCTCTCTTGGCTTTATCGGGTTTATTGGCAAATCGTCGTATGAGTGTGCCAATGATTGAGAACGCTTTACTGCTTTATTTCAAAGTGAACATAAAAATAAAAGCATTTCAGGGAGCATGGAAGGCCATACAAGAGCGGCTCTGGACTCGGATAGGAAGTGCGGGGAAGAATCATTGTTTAGGAAAAAACGCAATGCTGGGACGGCGGGTTTGGATTCAAAAAAGCGCATTGGAAATCCGGATTGGTCCTCTCTCTCAGAAGGAATATTGGGGATTTTTACCAACCAGCCCATTCCGTAAGAGTGACAAGGTTGAGAAATTGCGTCAATTGTTGGACTTTTTGACACAAAAGCATTTCGATTATCAAATTGTTTTACTGATTCGAAATGAGGATATCCCAAAATCTCAATTAGAGACAGGGATTCACAATCACTTGGGGTGGGGAGCCCGGTTAGGAAAAATGGCACTGGAAACAAAAGAATCCAGGCTGGGATGTTTGGAATTAGGATGGTCTTCCTGGTTAAAAACACAATCCCATTCTTCCTCAAAAGAAGTCGCCGTATCAAAAATTCAGTATCATATCCTTCAAACTTAAATGCAGAGGCTATTATGACAACAATGCCCAAAAAATGGCCAGGTGTACAAAAGGTACCGGAAATTTCTGATAAAGGTAATGTGACTACAGCCTACCCCAGTACCCATCGGCTTTCAATTGATATGGGACAAGCCCCCCCTCTGACTGAACGGGAATTGCGAATGGTCAACTTCCATGCCAGTGAACAGGCTTCACAACCCTACGAATACCAATTGACGGTTCATGCCAATGACACCGAAGTGTCTCCAGACACTATCTTGGATTTTCCCTCCTTGTTGGGACGGAGAGCGATGGTATATATGGGAATGCCTGTGAAAGATGAAAACGCCACTCAAGGGGAAGATAAATATACTCTATTCAATGGAATGATCGCCAGTGTTTCCATGCAGGAGCCTGGTGTTTATCAAATGACGCTACGTCCTAATTTGTGGAAATTGGGCTTATGTAATCATTATCGGATCTTAAAAGGCAGCATCAAGGATGTCATCAGGCAAATTTTGGATGAACATCACATCGAACACTCCCTGGAAGGTGTAGATGGATTGGCGGAACGAAGAATTCAAACATGGATGCAAGCGGGAGAAACGGATTTGGCATTCATCTCAAAGCTGATGGAAAAAGTGGGGGTCTATTATTATTTTCAACATACCAACGAAGGGGAAAAAGTCATTTTATCCACTCAAACGACTTACCCTTCCATCATTGAAAATGAAATTATTGCCAACCCACTGGGTTCCCAAAAAGACCCTCCTTTATTTTATACCTCCAGTAAACGGGAATCTGTGATTCAAGACAATTTGATTAGGTCTTATTCCTTCGAAATGACAATGGAGCCGGAATCGGTTCGAACTTACATTGCCGAGCCGATGGCAGCATGGGAAAAACGAAGTGACAGTGCTTTGCCAGCAACGCATAAGAGTTTTGATAGCTCTCAAGCGGATGATGAACTCAAAGGAATGGAACAGTTTAATATCTATCAATACGGTTCTGATAATGCGGAAGCTGAGGCTTTGAAAGAATTGGAAACCAGCCGAATGAGAGGGTCTGCTTTGAAATTTTCCGGAAGTTCCATGTCTCCGCTGATGCGACCTGGTTACAAATTTACAATCGCACAAGCCGGATTTCCCCAAATCGATAAACGCTACCGCCCTGATTTAGATGGCTTACAGTTTGTTGTGAAGTCTGTGCAACACACGGCTGACATTGCGGGTACCTACTCTAACCAGTTTGAAGCCATCCCAATTGGATTCAATCTCAGTGATTTTTCTATACAACAAACACAAATGGGTAAAATGATTGGAACGGTTTCTCCTCCGCCGGTTCCTACATCTCAATATCTTAGCCCTAAAGAGTTTTATTTTGCAGATCAGAGTTTTCGAATAGCAGATCAACAGGACCCCTATCCACGAAAAGGCGTTTACGTGTTGTTTGAGGGAAATCCTGAGCCTCAATGGATTCAGCTGTCTGAGTCCATGACAACTGTTCCTGAAGTAGGAGTGTCGGTTTGGGTCACGAAATCCCAGGACGACTCAGAAATCCCCGTCATACAAAATGCGGTGCAATCTTATGGAAATAAAACCGTATCACCTGTGATCAGCCCACTAAGCCATGCTGCGGTCAACAACAGCGTGGGAGATAATTATTCAATCAGTTATGGGGACAGCATCGGCATCAGTTTTGATAAGAATGGCACGGCTCCGGACTTAAAACCCGCAATAAACATCGTACAACCCGCTTATGAAACAGGGGACTTCAAAGACTCCTCGTATGCCAAGAGCCGCGGAAGTTTCAACCATTCCATATCCGGCAAAAACGTGAGTTACAGTGAAGTTGAGACGAGCGAAAGCACCAGTAAAATTGGTAGTCAAACCGATAACACGACGATTGATAAACAAGACTCAACCTCAAAAATCGGCAAGTCGACCAGTAACAGCACGATTGATACGAGCAAGAGTACAAGCAAAATTGGGAGCCAAACCGATAACACGACGATTGATAAACAAGACTCAACCTCAAAAATTGGCTCAACAACCAGTAATTCTGAAATTGGGTCTAGCAACAGTAAGAGCAAAATTGGGAGCCAAACCGATGACACCGACATTGGGAGTCAAAATTCAACTTCGAATATTGGGAGTCAAAATTCAACTTCAACCATCGGGAGCTCAACCAGTAATTCGCAAACCGGAAGCAGCACTAGCGCTAATCAGGTTGGTACTCAAAACGATACAAGTACCATCGGGATGCAATCTTCTAACTCAACGACCGGGCTTAGTAATTCAACTTCTTTGGTAGGATTGTCTAATTCATCTTCGGTAACTGGAGTCAGTACTGCTACAAACTTAACAGGGGTCAGTACGGCCAGTACAATTACCGGGGTTAATGATTCAGACAATATGACGCTTTCTAATGACTCAATGTCGTTAACTGCCGATTCTACAGGAATGAATATAACTGGGTCAGAAAATTCATTATCGTTGACTGGATCAAATACAAGTCTCTCACTGACTGGAGACTCTCTTTCGATTCAGTTGGTTGGCTCCGGACTCACCATTCAGTCTGATTCTGAACAAATAACGCTCAAGTCTTCAGGGTTACAGGCACAAATCCTGGAACTTCTCGAACTCAAAATGTAGGTACCATGAAATTGATTAAACCTCATAAACTTGGGCTTTTGAGCAAAACCTACCGGTTCCGCCAATCCGATTATTTATCTGTGGCGCCCCTGCTCTTTTTTGACTTAGGAACAGGAGTCCCACTCATAGAAATGCCCCAATGGCTCAAAGTAACACAAAGTTTGGAGACCGGACAGGCTATGGACATCGTGATGCCTAAAGTAAGAGGGGAAGTATTGATCGCAGGCACTGCTTTTGCGCCAGAAGGGAAACCGACCCCAAAAATGGAAATTGGGTTTACCTTAGGGCCTTTGAAGAAACGGTTGATGGTCACAGGAGACCGGATGTTGCATCGCAGATTAGTGCCGAGTTTCCAAATCACTGATCCTGAGCCATTTGTCAAAATGCCTGTTTCCACAGACAGGGCATTTGGAGGAGAAGGGCATTCTGAAAATCCCCAGGGAACAGGCTACGAATCGCGATGGCCAACGGCCCATAAGCCTTCTGAGGTACCATTGCCGAACATCGAGGTCCCAGGAAAGTCGATGAAACGACCAGGACAACGGGTTCTTTTCGCTCATTTAGGACCGGTGAGTTTTCAGTCCCCCAAGCTGCAAAAAAAAGCGGGAACCTATAACAAAAAATGGATGCTCAAAGAACATCCCGGCTATCCGAAAGATATCGATTGGTCGATTTTTAATGTGGCCCCGGAGGATCAACAACTCACCACATTTTTTCAAGGAGGGGAAGCCTTTTCAATTTTTGGAATGCATCCCGAAAAATCGACTTTGACCGGGCATTTGCCCTGTTTTCGAGTTCGAGTTTTTGTGGAACAAATCCATGGTGGGAGAATCCGTTTTTCAGAGATTAGCACTCAAGCCGATACGGTCTGGTTTTTTCCTGAACACATGTTTGGCGTGATGATTTACCGAGGGACCTTGGGAATTGGTGATAGCGACGCTCTGGACATTCAAACGATGATGCTGGCTTATGAAAATAGTAATGATCCTTCACGCTCCAAGGATTATTACCAAAACGCATTGGAGTTGAGAACCAATCCCAAAACAGCAATGGCCCATATGCTCAATGAATCACAACTCAGTCCGCAAAAGAGTGACGCACAAAAAGAGCAGGAACGGGCAGAACAAGTAACCGCTGATCAGCAGGCTCTGGAGAGAGCCCAAGAAGTGATCAATGAATCGGCCAAAGAAATGCTGGCTAAACAAGAACTGCCTAAAGATTTCGAAATCCCTAAGGCAAAGCTCCCCCTGCTCGGCACCGTTCCACCCGAGGCTTTAAAACGGGGAGACGTTTGTTTAGAAGGTATTTTTGAAAATGCAGACAAGCTGATTAAACAGGCAAAAACAGATGCCCAGGATATGTACGCGAAAGCGCTTTTAAAAGCAGGGGACGCCAGCTTAATCGAAATACGATTGCCCTTTACCGAAGAACAAATGAAAGATTTCAAGGCACAAGCCAAGGCCAAAAAGGAAGAACTCAATCCCGTCAAACCCTTATCTTCGCGATTGGCTCCTCTGGCAAAGGAACTCCATCCGGATCACCAATTGGCATTTACGAAACTGATCGAAAGTGCCCCTAAATCAGCGGACGTGGACCAACTCCGTTTGTTTACGGAACTGCAGCTACGTAAAAGTCGCCATCAGGCCCTGACACCGACTTATCCCAAAGACGATTTTTCTGAAGAAGATGGCAAACGCTTAGGACAGTTGGTACGGGATCATCTGGATCAAGGCGGTTCCCTCACGGGCAACGATTTATCCGGAGCTGACCTGCGGGGGATCAATTTCAGTGGCATGGATTTACGTCAAACCATGTTTGAGAAAGCCGATCTGAGGGAATGCGATTTTTCTGAATCAAACTTGGAAGGAGCTGTTTTTACAGGAGCTGTCCTGGACA
>JANQHV010000248.1 GCA_028282505.1 SAR324 cluster bacterium
CATGCAACAACTGATGAACATCAATCATTTCAATTTCTGTGGTTTCATGGTCAACACGTGCATATGCTAGGATCTGGTTTGTTGTTTTCATGGCTCGACTGGTTGAAGCATGGATGACCTTTAAACGTTTATCACTTGCTTCAAAATTTTCATACATGGTTTTCATGGCGGCCAGGACTTCTTCGAAATCTTTCTGGTATAGTTTCTCTTCAAATGCATCATGAACCTTCTTGAGCTGCTGGATGTTTTGTGTATTTTGACTGACTGGGTCAGCATTATCCAACCCCAGCAATTGATCCAGCAGCATTTTGGGCCCCAGCAATGAATTTCTCATTTCATGAGCAAAACCACCGGCCATTTGTTTTTCAGTGGCCTCTTTCTCCAAGACAATCAATTTTTCCTGAGCCGCTTTGAGCTCTGCGGTGCGTTGCTGGACTTTTTCTTCTAAATTGCTGTACAAACTGGCATTGTCCAAAGAGATGGTAATCTGTGTCAAGAGGGTCTGCAAGACTTCCAAACGGTCTTCGGTGAAGGCATCAGTCATCAGATTATTTTCCAGATACAAAATCCCACTCAATTCTCCTTGATGAAAAACAGGTTGGCATAAAGCGGATTTCAATTGATGGTTTTGCACATATTCATCGTTTTGATAAATCTCCGCTTCATAAGCATTTCCCTGCACAACCGTTTTTTGGGTTTGCATCACATAATTGAGCATCCCCTGGGGGAGATAATCAGAGGCTCCTAAAAGAATTGAGGGGCGTTGCACCTCAACTTCTTTATCCACCGTTCCTACGGCTTCAACAACCCATTGCCCATTTTTTTTCAGGAGATAAGCACCTTTTTGGGCCCCTGCATTCTCCATGACAATGCCAAGCATCCGTACCACCAGTTTATCCAAGACTAAGTTTTCAGACAGAGTTTGGGAAGCTTTTAAAAGGCTTTCAAAATCCAATTGCTGGTTGTCAGTCGCCCCTGTGATAATGGACGATTGACGGTTTCGTTTGTTGAATCCAGAGCCAGATTTTTGAATCAGTAATTGGGGATAGTCCTCCTCCAACTGGTTCACTTTGGCGAAAGCCTCCCAGTGTTGGTAGGTATAATGGGCATCTCTCAGATAATAATAGGCGACCCGTGTTTGCTCTTCCTCCAGATAAAACTTGCCAGCCAGCTCACAGGCCAGAGCATCATCCTGATGATAATGATATTGTCGAGCTGTTTCAATGGCCTCATCATAATAGTTTCTTGCCAACTGTGGCAGACCTTCCACTCTCGCTAATTCAGCTTCTACCAGGAGATACCGGTGCTGGTAGTTGATGGGGCAATGCTCTGCCCATTGCTTTAATTTATCACGGGCCTCTCGTGCATTATCCAACAGAGGCTGGCTTGTCTCTTCAGACATTCCTTTGCAGATGGACAATTGCGCCAAGGCCAGATACATGGTAGCAATCGGAAGAAAAAAATGCCCAGCAATCTTTTGATCATTGAGTGTTTTTGTTAAATTCTCGATGACTAGCTCGTTTTGTCGAAAATGATAACAAAGGATGCCTTTGACAAAACGCATGATGAAAAACACGCTATCTTCATCATTCGTGACATAGTCAGGTATTCGTTCTTCATCAAAGAAATCTCCTTTTAATTTCCAGGGATGTTCGGACTTCCCCATCCAGTTTAAGATCGCTTGCCGAAAAATCAAAATAGAAGGCAGCAGTGTGGTTTGTTTGAGTTTGTGGACCGTTTGAACCGCCTGATCCGTTTGTTGAAACAATTGTGATAAAACCACTTCTCCCTGAAGTAAATTACCAATTTGTGTTGCAACTAAACAGTTGGTAGCATCGGTATAATTTCCAATCTCCAGACCTACTTGAACACCTTTTCTGAATTGAGCTAGTAATTGATTGATAGGTTCTTTCCAGTGCTTTAAATACCAAAAGTTGAGTAAAATACTGATAGGGATAAACAACTTGATATTTAATTTTTCTGCTAATTTTGAGCTGAGTTGTGAAAAGGAATAAGCCAGATCGGCATCACTCAACAGTGGATGCAGAGCCACGCCAAAATAAAGATAGGCACTGATCGACTCCGAGGTATTTCCGTATTGGATCGAGAGATTTACTTGTTGAACAGAAAAAAGAATGGACAACAACGGTGCGCAGTTCCAGGAGCTATACCAAACTGCATTCATAATCCGCATGGCCGCTAATTTTTCTAAATCCGTCATCAACGGCAGTTCAATAAATGTTTCCGAAGCCCTCTCTTTGATCATTTGTTTTGTTTCCCTGACGGCTTGCTGAATGTCGTCAAAAGACGGATTGTTAGGAAAAGAAACGTTCAATAAAGAAAGAGCAACCAGAGCTTCTTTGACCGCTTGATCGTATTGGTTTTGGGCCGTGTAGGCTTGAATACGGACTTCATGCCCTTTAATTTGTTCAAGCGGAGTTTCTGCCTGTTGCAAGAGGACTTCGACAGAAGATTCCATGGATTCATAGTCCGCGATCAGGCAGGCAGTTTCAGCGGCCTGCTCATACAGTTCTTTTGCCAGAGCTTTGTTGGTTTGCCAAATATTAGGAAGGGATGAAAGCATTTCCAAACCAATTTGAGCATACTGATAGGCTGATTGAAAAGCTACAGAATTTTTTGCTTTTTTACAGGCAACCAGATTATAGTGGGCCAGTGTTTCTATTTGAAATGCTTGAGACCGGGTGTCCCGTCCCAAATTGAGGTGACTGATGAAATCAAAAACTTGTTGCTCCAATTGCGATTGATCCATTGCTTGTAGAAGTGATTGACCGATGTCCCAGTGGATCTGTTTTCTTTCATGCTCT
>JANQHV010000258.1 GCA_028282505.1 SAR324 cluster bacterium
ACTTAGATCTTGACCCTATCTTGATAAAAAATCATCCCCGATTCAACCAGATCAGAAGTTATGGGATGATTTCTACAAAAAACTGTTAGAAGTATTGATGTACAGGAGTTCTAATATTTATGCAAATACTCTCATTGGTAGCAGAGCAAGCGCGCATCAAAAAATAACTTCTTTATTATCAATCATTTATAATCAAATACTTATAATGGATATATCATTATAAGGCTTTGATATTACACATGAAAAAAATTATATGCACTAGCCCTGTCATGGAGGCGTACAATCCAAACAGGGGAAATCTATTACGGCGGACCCTCACTAAAATCCACCAAAAAAGAAGTTTTCGTGCGGATGGTAGTGAGATAATTGTGAGCATGAAATCAAGCAGCCGTCTTTCGGGTTTCTTGTTGGCAAGAGGCTTGAAATTGTTTTAAATCCACTTTTGCCCATTTGACGGCACAAGCAGGACAGATACCATGGGTGAGTTCAGGAGAAGATTGTTTGTTGATTCCTAATATTTTAAATGCACTGGCCTCTTTTCGCCAACCACCTGAAGTTTTGACCTTTTTACACCAAGCACAAACAGAAATTAATGTTTTCATCTTGCCTCCAATTGATATTTTTTTAGGGATGATTCATCATTTACTTGATTTATCGGCAAGAAAGAGTGAAATCTTTAATAGAGAGAGCAGGCAAAATTACCGTGACGCGGTGAGAGTGTTATCAATGATGTGTATGTCGATTAGAAAAAAAGAAAAGGAGAGAACATGAATGACAAGATAGTTTCTAAGAAAATAGGCATGGTGGGAGTTGGATTGGCTGTATTGATTTTTACTGGTTGTGCAACAACAGACACGTCACAGCCAGAAACAACAGGAGAAGCACAGGTCATTCATGAAACCATCTCTGTTGCTAAAAAAAAGGATCCGCCTCGGCCTACTGTAAAAACCGCCGTTGTGAATTTTTCGAGGATGTTGGAGGGACAGAAAGATATTTCAGATGGTGTGCCTCCAAGAAAAGACAGCAAGGCGCTGATGCGACGTCTGTTACTCAGCCCTAATCTGGTTTTTGAGTCTTCCAGAAGTTCTGTGACGGAAGCAAAATCGATTGGAGGGACAGATGAAACCTTGGAAACCGAGCCTGAAAAAAAATATGCAGTGGGCAGTAAAATTCAACCGGATCTATCAGCAGCATTGATGCGTTATTTGAGAAGAAAAGGGAGCATGCTGGTGGTGCCTGCCATCTTAAGGAGTTTTGGTCATGATGATTGCATGCCTTCTGATTCCTGTCCCCACATGTCATGGGTCGAAAGGCTTTTGCTCGCTCGACAGACAGCAGTGAAGAATCAGGAAAAACAAGGATTGTCACCGGGACTGCTGCCAACAGGAGCTTTTGCTGTACGCAATTTGAGTGTGAGCCAAATTCCTGTAGAATTGATTGTGATGAAAGATGAGATTGGTACTTTACTTGTACAGCCGCAGACATTCATGGAGGAAAAATCTCTTTGTGAAAAAATGGTGCTGGGTGTGCCCAGTCTGCATTTTAGCGTGGAGGTGATTAGTGCCCTTGATGGACAAATCATCACACGCATTGATAGAAAAAAAATTCCAAGGTTACAACAAAATCTACGACACACGATTTTGACACAGGAATGGGAACCTGAGTATGAAACCGCTTATGCCAAATACCGAGTCACTCTACGTGATGGGGTAGAGGTGGAAAGAACACCAATTCTATCATCCAGTTATCAATACGTGACCCAATGGATACCAAAAGATCGCTCATGCCAAAATATTCAAGAAGCCTATTATCAAGTCCGAGAAGAAACAACCAAGCAATTCGATTTATACCAATTGGCTCAAGAGCTGTTCTTAGAGACTCTGAATCCATTGTATCAATAAAACATGAGGAAATATGAGTGAACCAAAATTATTATCATCTTCAGGCCAAGAAATAGAATTGGATTCTCTATTGCCTACCATTTTGCTGGTTGATGATACTCTTTCAAACCTGGAGTTGCTGGAAGATATACTTGAAGAGCAATATAACCTTCCTGTTGCTCATACAGGAGAAGAAGCATGGGTGCTTCTTCAACAATACTCTGACCTGTTTGATGTGGTTTTGTTGGATCGAATGATGCCAGATATTCTGGGGGAAGAAGTATTGAGGAGAATGAAAAGTCATAGAGTGCTTCAACATATCCCGGTTGTTTTTCAATCAGCAAAAGTATCTCCTGAAGATGTCAGAGAAGGGTTTCAGTTGGGGATCGATTTTTACGTCACTAAACCCTATGATGAAGGTAAGCTCACTGCCGTTATCAACACCGCTATCAGTAAATACTCAACGTATAAACGCCTTTATGCAGAAAAGAAGAAAACCATTAGCATTTTGAGTACTTTTTCTTTAGCTAAGGAAGGCAGTCTATTGTTTGAATTTCGCACATTAAGTGAAGCAGAAAAGTTATCATTTTTGCTCTCTCATGCATCTCCAGCTCCTGAGCAAACTGTAACAGGATTATTGGAACTGACATACAATGCGGTGGAGCACGGCATTGCAAAAATTGGTTACGAAGAAAAAACGCGCCTCAACCAGTCAGACACCTGGCACGAAGAAGTGAATCGTCGTTTGAATCTGCCAGAAAATGTTGATAAAGTCGCAACACTGAAAATGGAATTGTTGCCAAGGGGAGATCAACAGGAAATCCAATTTGTGATCACCGACCCTGGGGATGGATTTGACCATGAATACTATCGAAAAATTGATGAGAAACGGTTATTTGATGATCATGGACGGGGTGTTGCCTTAGGGGCAATGGTTGCTTTTGATGAACTCATCTATAATGAAAAAGGAAATCAAGTCACAGGAATCGTTAAGCTACCATCATCAGAATGAATTTGGAATGACTGGAAATTTGTCAATATGCAGGCTATAACAAATTAATCTGCGTGGATCTGCACCTGGAAATTATACGAAGTATTGTTATAGTAGTGAGATTTTGGTTTTGTTTGGCACATTGAACGCCATGTCATGCTGAGCGTAGTTGAAGGGTCTCTGAGATGCTTCGACTACGCTCAGGGTGACAGTTTTCGGGAGATTGTCTCATGGTCAAAGAGGATGCCAAACAAAACCTAATTCATGGCACTATAACAACAAGTTTAAAAAATCATTAAAAAAGGTAGTTATGCAAAAGATATTGTTCTGTGGAATC
>JANQHV010000282.1 GCA_028282505.1 SAR324 cluster bacterium
AGCGGCGGAAAGTGGCAACCAGGAGCAAACCATCACCATCGCTGATGATGACTTTCCCACAGTTACGTTGAGCAGCACTTCCAGTAGCTTTGCTGAAGACGCAGGGAATTTCCTCTCTTTCCCATTGAACTGATGGAGCAAGCACAGCAGTTGGTTCTTAATCCTAATGGATAAACCAGTCAGGGTGGATTTTGCGAAGCTGAGGAAGGTAAGAACGACCAACTGGAATGGAGATGGGGTGGTGAGAATATTCCTTGAGCCATAATTCATAATCTCGTGTTGTTTTTTTGGTAATATAGAGTGCTCTTTCAGGAATAATGAGATAAGAGCGATGAATTTTGAGAAATAGATGATCTTTGCAATAAGGTTCCAATTGATGGAGAGAAATTCGTAAATCAAATGAAGATTCTTGAGCCGAATCCAAAACCAAGTGGCATGTATGCCCCTTAGCCTGAAGGTAGAGGACTTTCTCCAATCGCTGTTCCAACTCATTCATCGCCTGAAACAGTTGTTTTTTTTCTTTACCAGGAGGAAGCAGGCTGATTTTTTGAATCTGAGATAGCAATTTTTGTTGGATCGGAGAGACCGTCTCCTTTCCCGGAGTATTTTGCCTGGTTTGGCTCTTGTGCAGTGTGATCTCAATGACAGAATATAAATCTTTTTCTTTGAACGGTTTGACCAAGTATCCTGAAGGCTCTGTCAATTTAGCACGTTCCAACATCTTCTGATCCGTGTAAGCTGTTAAATAAATGACCGGAATGTTGAAATGAGATCGAAGATAATTGGCCGTTTCGATTCCGTCTTTTTCTCCTTTGAGGACAATATCCATCAGCACGAGGTCAGGTGCTTCTTTTTCTACAATATCAATAGCCGTTTCTCCTGTGACAGCAATTCCTGAGACTGCATAACCTAATTTTTCCAGAGTTTCTTTGACATCTTCAGCAGTAATTCTTTGATCTTCAACAACCAAAATTTTTGGTTTTTCCCTCATAATCTTTTCACATTTAAAATATTAACTCATGTTACGTGTATATTCTTTGCTGAGAAGTTTATTTTTTATTCACTGAGAGCGAAATTTGATCAATAAATCTCTCTTTCAAAGAAAGATACTTCTGCAAAAATTGTTCACTTAACGTCAGTGAGTAACCTGATATGGCATTTAGTTACTATTTCAATTGAAGATTCAGGTGTCTTCTAACTTATATAGTACAATGGCTAAGGTTAAGTAGCTATTCATCCAAATCTTAAATATCTTTAGTATGTTCTTTGGTTTGGATGGGCATAAACTGAATTTGAAATTGAGTTCCCCTGGTTCTGTCCAACAGGAGAGTTCCCTGTAGTTCTTCTACCATAAAATGGATCAACCTCAATCCCATAGATTTACTATTAGCGATATTCAGATTTTCTGGAATACCAATCCCATTATCCTCAACAACCAACTGAACGGTTTTGTTCAGCAATTTCAGAGTGATTTCAATCGTCCCTTCTTTGCGTTCAGGAAATGCATGTTTGATGGAATTGGAAATCAATTCATTGATAATCAATCCGCAGGAAATGGCATCATCAATCCGTAGGGGAATGTTTTGCACATCGATGGTCAAGGCGATTTCCTCTGAACGTAAACCATATGAAACAGACAAGTTCTTGACTAATGTCTCTATATACTCTTTGGAAGGAATACTTGCCAGATTATTTGATTGGTATAAAATTTCATGGATGGCCGACATGGCTTGTATTCGATTTTGACTTTCCTGAAATATAGTGAGTGTGTCTTCATCTTTGGCATATCGTGACTGCAGTTTCAGCAGGCTGGAAATCACTTGCAGATTGTTTTTAACACGATGATGAATTTCTTGAATCAGTACCTCTTTCTCCTGCAATGATGCTTTCAGACGTTCTTCGGCTTGTTTGCGCTCTGTGATTTCTTTGCTGCGATGACTTTGTACATTGGCCAGGTACCAGGAAATTAATGTGAGCAATCCTGCTAAAATAGCATAGAGTATTAGTAGTTCAGAGAATAGTTGAGATGGTTTGGCATCTAAAACATTAGATGGAACATAAGACAGGATTTTCCAGTAATTGTTTTTTGGTGAGGACGATGGAGAATCTGGCGGAATTTCAAATTTAGCAATTGACGTTTGACACCGAGCAGGAGGATAAATGGTGTTGAACGTGAACAGTCCTTTGGATGTATAGAATTGTCCGGTTTCCCTGCTGAATACGTGGTATCCTGCCTGAGAAAATGAGTTCTGAAATGTTTGTGTGATCTTATTTTCATACATAAATCCCCATTCATCCTCCTGTTTAAGACCCTTCAACCAGTATCCTTCAGCATTTAAAAAAATAAATTGTCCAGAGGTATTGGCCGATAGTTTCTTTAAACGTTGGAAAACTTCTAGTCCTAAATAATTGAGAATGACCATCCCTCTCTTTTGACCATCTTTGTCAACAACTGGTGTTCCGAAACGGATTACGGGCTTCAATGGTTGTTCTATCTTTTCTTCTTCAATATTCAAATCAAATGGTGACACAAAAATCCGACCATATTTTTGTTGGGAAATTTCTCTAAAATAATAACGCTGTGCTTTGCTCTGGAGTTTTTGTTTGGGGACAATGTGGGGATGACCATTGTTGAAGTTCACACGCACAATTTCCATTCCATGATTATTCAAAAAGCGTATTTGATCGTAGATTTTTTTTTTCATGGAAAAAGAAAGATATTCTTCTGCCACAATCTGCTGGTCTTCTAATGCACCCGTTGTCAGCATCTTTTGCAAAACATGATGCTCTGACAAAAACATCAAATCGGAAACAATGGATTCGAAGGTTTTGACAATCATTTCTGTCTGTATCTCAACAATGTGGGCTTCATTTTTCTTAAGGATTTTTTTCTCAATACCTGTATAGGAGATATAAAAAATGGTAATAATCCCCCCCACCAATATGATAGAGGGAAGAAAAATCGTGAAGAATGGCTTTATCATCTTTTAATGCCTTTTCTCTTGACTACGGCAGTGGTATTTATAATGGTTTGTGGATTTTTGAAGCAGGATAGTCTAAAGTGGATTGAATACCACATTTCCGTCACAAAAAGAATATGAATCCGAGAAAGGTACACAGGATATAGACAATGACGCCCGTATTGGAAATTGCGCAACTGGGTAATCCCGTTCTCCGCCAAACAGCAAAACCCATTGAAAATATTCGAGATGAGCAAATTCAATTGTTGATTGATCAACTGTTAGCAACTGTTGAACAACAAAATGGAGTAGGCATTGCAGCACCACAATTAGGACAATCTTATCGTTTGCTGATTATTGCTTCCCATCCGAGTGCCCGATATCCACACGCTCCCATGATGGAGCCCACTCCCATGATCAATCCCCGTGTCAAGGATCATTCGAATGAAATGGTTAAAGATTGGGAAGGATGCTTGAGTATTCCTGGTATCCGGGGATTTGTTGCCCGTTATCAGGAGATTGAGTTAGAATATCTGGACCGTTTGGGCAATTACAGACAGCAAATCTTATCTGGATTCATTGCACGTATTTTCCAACACGAGTATGATCATTTGGAAGGAAAAGTGTTTTTAGACCGTATTGTAGACATGCAAGAGATTATGACAGAATCAGAATACCAAAAACAGATTGTGAGGCAGGATGGCACAAGATAAAACCAAAGAACTACTTGAAAGAGGACGAGCAATGTATCTTCCCGTATACGCACAACGAGAAATGATTCTGGATCATGGAAAAGGCGCACGTCTCTGGGATATAGCTGGTAACGAATACATCGATTTGGGAGCAGGAATTGCGGTCAGTGTATTGGGTCATCAGAACGCTGAATTGATTCAAGTGGCTATTGAACAGATGCAAAAATTGTGGCACACCAGTAATGTTTATTTCACAGAACCAGCAATTCGCTTAGCATCAGATTTAGTGAAAAACACATTTGCAGAAAGAGTATTTTTCTCAAATTCTGGGGCAGAAGCCAATGAAGCAGCCATCAAATTGGCCAGGAAGTTTGCCAGCTTTCATAGCTCTTCAGAAAAACATGAAATCATTACCTTTGAAGGCTCTTTTCATGGCAGAACCCTCACCACTGTAACAGCGACAGCACAACCCAAATATCAGGAAGGATTTGGACCATTGCCTGGGGGATTCACCTATTGCCCCTTCAATGATTTTGATGCCATTGAACAGCAAATTTCGGATAAAACGTGTGCTGTTTTGGTTGAACCCATACAGGGAGAAGGTGGGGTTCATGTCGCTAAACCTGGTTTTTTGGCACACTTACAAGCTTTGTGTCAAAAACATGATGCTCTCCTGGTCTTCGACGAAATTCAATCAGGCATGGGACGAACAGGACGGTTGTTTGCCTATGAATGGGAAGACAACATACAACCCGACATCGTAACGGTGGCCAAAGCCCTTGGGGGAGGATTGCCGATTGGATCGATGTTGACCACAGAAAGAGTGTCTCAGGTTATGAAAGTCGGTGATCATGGTTCTACCTTTGGTGGAAATCCTGTCATTACCGCAGTAGCTGGAGCTGTATTACAACAAGTCTGCTCATCCGTTTTGATGGATAATGTAAAAAAGCAAAGTGATCAATTGCAAATGGGGCTGAAAGAGTTACAACAACAAAAAAAATTATTCAAAGAAATCCGAGGCAAAGGACTGATTGTGGGAGCTGAACTGCAAGAACCGTGGGAAGGAAAGGCAGCCCAATTGAGTGAATTATGCCGCCAGCATGGAGTCTTGATTCTACAAGCCGGGCCAAATGTTTTGCGTTTTTTGCCCCCTTTGAATATTACTGATGAAGAATTACAAGAAGGTCTACAGAGAATGAAATCTGCCTTGAGTCGTGTATGATGGCACAAGTATATTTAGGCCTGGGTTCCAATTTGGGGGATCGCTTCACATTACTACAACATGCGTGCCAGGCATTACAAAATCTTCCATTGAACAATTTTCGGACTTCTTCGATTTATGAAAGTGAACCCTACCAAGGGATCGATCAACCTCCTTATTACAATCAGGTGGTCACTGGAGAAACCTCCTTATCTCCCCAACAACTACTGAAAGCATGCTTGAAAATTGAGAAACAACTGGGACGGACTCGCCAACATCACTGGGAATCCCGATTGATTGATATTGATATTCTCTACTATGATGATTTAGTCTTGGATTCAAAGGAATTGGTCATTCCCCACACTGATCTTGCCAATCGAGGCTTTTTTCTAGTGCCCCTTTTTGAACTGGCACCTGATTGGAAAGACCCAAAAAGACAACAGACGGTTGATAGATTACTCCAACATTGGAAAATCCATAGCAATGAACCAATACCCACTTGTATTCGCTAATTTTATTGGACTGGACATTTCCACAGAAATTTTGATACAAATCCTTGATAAAATAGATTAATCTTGTTAACCACAAGATTCTGTACAACTGGATGAACAGTATTGCTGGAAACCATACTCTACTTGAGAACCTGTTTGAAAAACCTGATTCTGCTGCAAAACCGCCTCATTGGTGTCTGTTTTGAGAAAATTTTCCTTAAATAGCGAGCTATTCGCCTTAAACTTTCTCAAAAATCTGCGCAACGAGAGGGATTTTTCGCAACGAACTATCTTTTCCCAAACAGTTTCTGAATGGCTGAACCACGGAGGATGATCATGAACAACGCAAATGAAATGAGTTTGGAAGAAATCCTGGCAACTCTCCAAGAAATAAAGGTGTATGACGTTCCTTCCAGTGCATTCAAGGCCATTAAAAATAAATACTTTGACCTCCAAATTCCCTATTCACACCTTGTCATTTTTTCTAACTATCAGTGTGAAAATATAGTCTTTCATCTTCGCAAAGCCCTAGCTCTTCCCTATTTTCATGCAATGGGTCCTAATGGAAAAAGTGTCTTCATTCAGAGAAATGAACAAAAACGCCTAGTGGTGGATTTCTTGTTTGAATACCAAACGGAAACACGAATAGAACATTATGGAAAGATGCTGGAAGCTTATATCATGTTTCTGGAAATCGTCTGTAATACAAAATAGAAAATTGCAGGAAAATTTGCTGGAGACAGGACTAGGGTGCCCAGTCCCGTCTCAGCAAACGAGGAGTGTTATGAAAAAGTGGGATATTACTTTCATTTCACGATGCAAGAGGTTGATAGACTTCTTCCACACTCTCACTATAATCGACATAAGGGGTAATACAATTAACCCTGGTTGATGGAACATAAACTTGTGGAGGTAAAATAGTAATCTGTCCTCCTTGCTTGAAAAAGTAGTCCATCTCTGTTTGAAGTTCTTGTCTGGTTATTTTTCTTGCTGCTTTTCGTTTTTTCATAATCCCCCTGAGCCTTCCGTAATCTAAAAATTATTGCTGCATAATTGCCGAGAATTCTTTCCCCATCTACTGGTAGGAGCATGCCAATATGACCATGATGAGGAAAAAATTCTCGCCCCCTGAGTGATCATTCGTCAATAATGTTTTGCCAAGCAAAACTAATTATAAGAGGATGTCGTAACTAGGAGTGTTACCTTATACTATAGCTAAATCTGTGCCTTTTTGAAAAACGCTTTGAATACAAAGGTTTAGCATGTGGAAAAGGAAAGAAGAGGTCGATTTAGGTGAGTGATTGTCAGAAAATGCGACAAAATGAGAAAAAGCAGATAGTTTTGAGACAAAATGCAACAAATCTCAGGATATGTAAAAAATTGAGCGACAAAATGCAACAACTGCCGCTCAATTAAAAATTGATCTGAACAGCATGCATCCCAAATAGAATGCCCTGTTCAGCAACTATTTAGCGAATTAAAATCCCTCCATATTGCACAAAGAAAGGAACAAAGACCAAACTGATAATGGCAGACAGTTTAATCAAAATATTCAAAGAAGGACCAGAAGTATCTTTGAAAGGATCACCAACAGTATCGCCAACTACAGCAGCATGGTGTGCTTCGGAGCCTTTTCCACCCAGGTTACCTGCTTCAATATACTTTTTAGCATTATCCCAGGCTCCTCCAGAGTTAGCAGAAGAAATGGCCAGTACTCCACCAGTAATCAGAGAGCCAATCAACACACCTGCCAGCGAAGGAATGCCAAACAAAAAACCAACAGCAATTGGAGTTGCCATGATCAGTGCTCCAGGAAGCAACATTTCTCGGAGTGCGGCTCTAGTCGAAATTTCAACACATTTGGGATAATCAGGCTCTCCAGTCCCATCCATTATCCCTGGAATGGTTCTGAATTGGTTCCTTACCTCTTCAATCATGTCAAAAGCTGCTTTACCCACAGATTTCATGGTCATTGCTGAGAACAGGAATGGCAATACAGCACCACAAAACAGACTCGTCAAGACGAGCGGATCTATAATATTAATACTTTCCAGAATCTTGGCTTCGGGGTCCAGTTGATCAGCTCGGGTGAGAAATGCGACAATCAAGGCCAATGCTGTCAAAATGGCAGATCCAATTGCAAAACCTTTACCAATAGCCGCTGTTGTGTTTCCAGCCGAATCAAGCAAGTCAGTCCTTTTACGTACATCTTCTCCCAATCCTGACATTTCAGCAATACCACCAGCATTGTCTGCAACAGGCCCATAGGCATCAATGGTCAATCCAATAACCAGCGTACCTAACATTCCCAGAGACGCAATTGCCACTCCATACATACCGGCAAAAAAGAAAGAAATGAAGACACTGGCAGCAATGGCCAGAATGGGAAAAACGGAGCTACTGTAGCCCAGTGCTATCCCAAAAATAATATTGGTGGCAGAGCCGGTTTCAGAAGAACGGGCCACTTCCCGGACATATTCATAATCGTGAGAAGTATAACGCTCTGTGAGCAGTCCAACAGTTAAACCTCCTAGTAAGCCAGAAAGGAAACACCAATAAATACCAAGGTTGGTATATTCTTCTCCATAAATGACAAATTTTTCTGGTAGCAACAAGAGGGTACTCAGCAGCACGTTCACTGCCATAATCCCCGTGGAGATGAGCAACATATTCTTTAAGGCAGGCCCAACGTCGGCTTCTTCCTTAACACGGATAAACATCAGCGTCACCAAGCTGACTGGAATTCCAATGGCAGAAATCAGAATTGGATAAAGCAAAGCCTGAATGTCATGGGCGAAAGCGACAGCCCCAATAACCAGGGCAGCACAGGTACTTTCAGCACAAGAACCAAACAAATCGGCCCCCATACCAGCAACATCACCCACATTGTCTCCAACATTGTCTGCAATCACCGCTGGGTTTCGTGGATCATCTTCAGGAATTCCCTGTTCTACTTTGCCCACTAGATCTGCACCAACATCTGCGGCCTTGGTATAAATCCCTCCTCCCACACGGGCAAAAAGAGCGATGGAAGAACCTCCTAGACCAAAACCTGCAATAATTTCCATCAAAATATGGGTTGAAGCATGGGGTAATAAGAAATCTAAAACGAGATAGATACCAATGAGTCCTAAGGTAGCCAGACTAACCAGGGAAAATCCCATTACTGCCCCAGATTCTACAGCAACCTGAAATGCTCTTTCAAGAGAAGTTTTTGCAGATACCGTCACGCGGGCATTTCCATTGGTTGCTGTCTTCATTCCGATAAAGCCAGAAAAAATGGAAATACCACAGCCCAGAATGAATGAAGCGGCAGTATATATTCCTTCATTGATATCAGTGGTATGCGGATCATCGATCAGAAAAAAAATAACAGCGGAAAAACCTGCAATGAATACAGCCATGTATTTGTATTCCTGCAACAGAAAGGCCATGGAACCTTTCGAGATGGCATCCTGAATGAAGTGGAGGCGTTTTGCTTGTTCAGGATTATCGGCAAGGGCATCAATAGAAACCAGAGATGCTCTTCGTATGTAGAACAGAGCTACTCCCAGGCCGAAGACACTCAAGACTAATATCAATATGACAATTAATGGTATAGGCATAAAATTTATCCTTTCAAATTAATAAAGGAGCTGAAAGCTGTATATATGCAGCGATACTCACAGTGAAAGATTGCAAAAACGGAGACTTTTAGAAAAGTGGGCCCACCTGGACTCGAACCAGGGACCAGCCGATTATGAGTCGGCGGCTCTAACCAACTGAGCTATAGGCCCAATTGCAAGGAAACATAGCGTATGGAATATATATTGAATTCTTTTCAATCTATTGCAGATCCAATTTGATGCGGGTCGGTTATGGAGTCTAAAACAATTTAACCATACGTAAATGATAGAAACTATAGCTATAAAAAAGGCTATAATTTAGCCTAACCATCTGTAGAAAGCAAGCTATGAATTCGCTTTTTAGCACAAAACATTTTCAGCGCAACCTAGTTATTCCTACCATCTGTATGTTGATGATCCTGCTACCTCTTTGTGCCTGGTACAGTGAAGACTTGCCCAATGATTCATACCAGCATTTTCAAGCCAGTGTGGAGGTATGGCAAGAGTTAAATTGGGAAAAATGGATTGTGGATACTTGGAATAAACCACTTCCGTCTTTGTTGTATGGCATTTCAGGACAATGGGGAATGTTTTCTGCGCGTTTCCTCAGTGCCGTGTTGACGATAATCACAGGAATATTAACCTACTGGTTTGCTGATTTTCTAATGGGGGCTCACCTGAGAAACCATCCCTGGACCTTCGTTGGTTTCTTTCTTTGCCAGCTTGCTGTATTGCCCCAATCTTTTCTCACCATGACCGAGTTGACGGCTGCTTTTGTATTGATTTTGGGGTTGTGTTTTTATTATTCCGAACGCCCTTCGCTGGCCTATTTCACACTTGGTTTTTTGCCAATGGCGCGTATGGAAATCTCTTTGGCATTGGCATGGATTTTTCTGATTTTTTCTTTGGAACTTTTAGAAAGAGAAGAGTGGTCGAAAGGAGCATGGAAACAAGTGATTTGGTGGAACTGTTGGGGGTCTCTTCCTTTTCTGGTATGGTGGGGAGCAGGATTTTATTATACGGGAAAATGGTCATGGCCTTTGGCCTCTTCCTATTCTCCTTATCCACGCCCTTTGGATCTTTTTGACATTTTACAGGTTAATGCCTTGACGGCTCTGCCGGGTGTGCTGTCGGCTGTAGCATTATTTCTATTCTTTTTAGGGCTGTGGAAACTGCCGAGAGTCCTCTCCATTTCACTTCCCACCCGTCAACGCTCTTTCTTTCGTTTGCTGTATGGAGTATTGTTCATTCATGGTATTTTTCTCAGTAGTTTTGTGGTCTACCCAAAAGGCAGCCGCCTTGGAGATTTGGGAATCGGTGCTATCAATCCGAGAAATTTTAATGTAATCGCTCCCCTTCTTGCCATCTTTATTTTTGCGGGAGCAGTCTATTTAATAGATGCCGTCCAGAAGAAGAAAGAAATAAAAAAGCTGGGATATGTTCTGGTCACAACAGAAATCGTGCTGGTGGCCTTCTTCTGGTTTCAACAACAACTGGGAACCAGTTTAACCAAGGGAGGGTTCAAATTTGGTATTCATAATGGACTGTTGCTCATTTTTTTTGGTTGGATTATGTGGCATGCCAGACAACAAACAAGTGATGAAACCAGACCAAAAAAGAGATTCAAGCCATTAGCCTCTTTCAATTTGAATGTTATTGCAGGAATTATGATCATTTCTTTTTTATGCAGTGTGCCCTTATTTTGGCATCCTTTGCGCTTTTATGATCAAACATTTCTTGCTCAAAAAGACTTATGTCAGTGGTTGGAACAATATCTTAAAAAGAGTGATTCTTCTATTGAGGTCATCCAGGATATCAACAGCCGTTTGGATTCTTTCTGCCAGCTTTCGTCTGTCAACGCCCCCTGGCAATGGGCTAACTTTTTTGTAATAGCTAATGCTACTGCACCACCAGGCAGTCTGGTGATCTTAGAAACCAATGAGGATTATCACCCCAGACCACGCTATTCTTCAGAACTACGTGAAATGTTACAAGATTCTTCCCATTTTGTCTTGATCAAAAAAAGTAGGGAAATTCCTTATGCTGGCCAGTGGGAGAAATGGCTCAACCGGATTTCTGCCAGAAATGCCCCTACCCGTTGGGTGGCCTATCAAAAATTATAATCTTCCATAGCGACTTTTCTGCAACATTTGTATTTTACTGCTCCAACTTTTTGGAAGCTTCATAAATTGCTGCTGTTAATTCATCCCCTTCTTCTTTTCCGAGCATTTTTGAGTAGTCTTGGTAAAGACTGGCCCAGGCTTCTTTGATGGGGTGGTAGAGTTTTCTGCCTTCATTGGTAGGATGCACTTCTGTAAATTTCCCTACCGATTTCCTCTCGATCAATCCTTTGTGCTCCATCTTTTCAACAAGACGTGTGATCGTTGACGGAGTCAACTGCATGTGTTCGCTGATTTCTTTTGGCCGAATTCCTGGCTTCCTATTGACCGTCATCAGCAAAAAGGCATATGAAGAGGACAACCCGGTCGATGCAAACGCTTCATCGGCCATTTTGGTCATGATACGCGCCAAAGCATTGGCCGAATAATACAAACATTTACAATAGGTTGAATCATTTTTTTCCATAATAGAGAGAATAATTTATATTAGATTGCTTGTGCATACAATTATAAAATTAACTTTTGAAAAAAAGCTATCTTTGTTCAAAAAATCCATTTCACACAACATAGGATTGAAACAAATCGCTGGGCCTAGTTGTTTTGGATGACTGTGCTCCATCAAACAAGCAATATAGGTTTGTATTTGATAGCGGGATTGGAGGAGTTGGGTCACTTTCTCCATTGATGAAGAAGAACTAAACGCTTCAGCAGTGAAATTTTCTCGGTTTGGAGAGCTCCTGTCAATAAAATAACAGGACGGTTTTGATTCAAATGGTGTATTTTTTCTGAAAGACTTCTTGGAATCCACATAAAACTACAGGAATATCTAAAGTTTGAATTTAGACTTGCCTAAAATGATATAGTAGTGAGATTTTGGTTTTGTTTGGCA
>JANQHV010000283.1 GCA_028282505.1 SAR324 cluster bacterium
TGAAAAACCTGATTCTGCTGCAAAACCGCCTCATTGGCGTCTGTTTTGAGAAAATTTTCGTTAAATAGGCTCACTATTCGCCTTAAATTTTCTCAAAAACCCGCTCAACAAGGTCGATTTTTCGCAACGAACCATCTTTTCCAAACAGGTTCTAAATCGTGGTCATCGGTGTCCAATAAAAATGAGTAAAATAAGATGATTTCCAGCCATATCACGTCCCATCGTTTGGATCGGATCTCTATTTTTTTGGTGTATGCCTTGTTTTTTTGCAGTACGTTTTCTATGGCAGCTGCAGGTCTCATGACTGGATTGCTCTATATATTTTGCCTATTCTGTTTATTCATATCTCCCGAATGGAGAGAGTTGAGGAATCCTCTAACGATTCCACTATTGACTTTTGTCTTCTTTAGCATGCTTTCTGCCTTTTGGTTGGATCCCCTCTCTGAAAGCATGGCAAAACTACGTGAATTTTGGCGACTCTTGTTGCCTTTTGTCATCTGGAAAAGCTTCAAACCGGTCAAACAAGAAAAATTATTGTCCTTTTTCCTGATTGTCCTGTTCTTAATTTCCATGTATGGAGTTATTCAATATTTTTTTGGTGTGGACTGGTTTCGCCCAGAAGGACAGAAAAAAATCACGCCCTATGCCCCTGACAATTTGAATACTGGGGTGTTTCATGCTAAAGGGAACTTCAGTCATCATTTGACATACTCCCACTACCTGTTGCTGGTTTTCCCTTTGTTTTTATCCCTGACAGGAACCCGAACAGTTTCCTGGAAATTTCGTATCATGATGTTGTTGGGGAGTTTAGGAATCTTATCAGGACTGGCACTATCACTGGGACGCAGTGCCTGGCTAGGAGCGTTGAGTGCTCTTGGAATTCTTGCATTGCAGCTCCCTAAGAGATGGCTTATTGGGCTTGGTACGATGGCAATCATAGGAGGAATACTGCTGCTGCCAGTCCTACAAATTGGTTCCTCTTTTGTGACATACCAGCAATCTTTTGAATCTCCCCTAAAAGCCAGAATCGATAGTTTGTTTACGCTGAGACATCACCGGGACCGTCTTTTTTTATGGGAGTCTGCTGTATTGGCCATTCAAGACCACTTTTGGTTGGGAATTGGTTTTGAAAATGACTCGGAGGTGATGCCACCCTACCGGGAAGTGGTTGGTGAAAAATACCAGCATGTCCAGTTTTCCAATCAAGCCTCTGCAGGAGTGCATAACATTTACCTGCAAACCTTCCTCAATTCTGGAGTAATCGGTTTGCTTTGTTATTTGTGGCTTTGGGGAACCATGTTGGGCTGGAACATCCGTTGGATTCTATATGCCAAAGATCAGTTTCCTTTGGAAAAATCTCTACTATGGGGAATATCCGCAGGATTTGTCGGGTTTATGGTTGCCGGCATTTTTGAAAACAGCTTTCGTGATGGAGAAGTTCAGACCCTGCTCTTTGCTTTGATGGGGTGGTCATTGCACATTGGTCATCAACTCAAAAATAAGCAGGCCGTTCCTTAACTATGCCTGAAATATCAGCAAAATTTTCTAGTTCCTGGATAAGTCATAATAATTTATGCTTAAAATAGTAGCATTTTTTCCAATTCGATTAATAAATCGTCACTCAGTACCCTCCCCTTTAAATAGAAAATCAATTAGCCATTTAATATCAATAACTTAATGCAGAGTAAGATTTTGGTATGCCCTTTGCTGAAAATTGATTCTGCCATTGCTTGATCGCTTGCGTTACCAATTGAATATGAACTATCTTTTCATCAGACCACAACATCCCTGCACTCAGGCACTTTTAGCGGCAATTCCAAAAGTGAGAAATCATCTAACAATCAATGACCAATGAGAGTGAATGTATGACAGCACCCCAGCTTAGTTTGGACTTGTTGAATCTGAAATCAGCGTATTGTAGCCAGAAACTCCAACCGTCCGATTTGATGGCATTGGTTTTAGAAAGGATTCATCATTGTCCCTCTCCACATATTTGGATTTTCCAGACGCCAGAATCTGACTTAATGAAACGGGCAAAAGCTTTAGAGACCCTTTCAACAGAAGAGCGGAATCAACTCCCACTCTTTGGAATTCCCTTTGCCGTAAAGGACAATATTGATGTCGCTGGCTACCCAACAACAGCAGGATGTCCTGCCTATCAGTATGTTCCCCGGCATTCAGCAACCATTGTGAAGAAATTGGAAGAAGCGGGAGCTATTGTTATTGGCAAAACCAATCTCGATCAGTTTGCCAGTGGCTTGGTGGGGACTCGCTCTCCCTATGGAGCTTGCCCCAATCCTTTTGATGGCAGGTATATTTCAGGAGGATCAAGTTCTGGCTCAGCAATTGCGTTGACCCTGGGTTTGGTGAGCTTTTCACTTGGAACCGATACGGCTGGCTCAGGACGAGTACCAGCGGCATTTAACAACATTGTTGGGCTTAAGCCGACTCGTGGATTGCTGAGTCTCAAAGGTGTTGTGCCTGCCTGTCTGTCTTTGGATTGTCCCTCAATTTTTGCACTCACCTGCCAAGATGCCTGGGAAGTGTTACAAATAGCATCAGGTTATGATCCAGAAGGAAGTTTTTCCAGAAGAGCTGTTTGGCCTCAATCCTTAGGACTGAGTGAAGCATTTCATTTTGGTGTTCCTCTGAAGCGACAACTGGAATTTTTTGGAAATGCCCAGGCTCAAACCCAATTTGAAAAGGCTATTATTGCTTTAGAAAAGTTGGGAGGGACACAGGTGGAAATTGATTATGAACCTTTTGCTGAAGCGGCCCACTTACTCTATGGAGGCCCTTGGCTGGCAGAACGTTATGCCGCCATTCAAGGGTTCATTGAAGCCTCACCAGAAGCTTTATTTCCTGTTACTCGCAAAATCATCGAGAAAGGAAAAAATCCAAGTGCCCTAGAAACCTTTCGATCCCTTTATCGTTTAGATTCACTTAAACGTCAAATTGAGCCACTGTGGGAGACAATTGACCTGCTGGTCTTACCAACAACCGGCACCATTTATACCCTGGAGCAAATAGAAAATGATCCAATTGTCCTCAATACCAACTTAGGATATTACACCAATTTCATGAACCTGCTCGACCTTTGCGCATGGGCAGTACCCAGTGGTTTCCAGGTAAATGGGCTTCCCACAGGCATCTCACTTGTTGCTCCTGCCTTTCATGAAAAAGTGATTGCAGAAATTGCTGCTCGTTTCCATCAGGAACAATCGGTATCAATGGGAGCAACGAAACATCCCCTTCCCCAAAAAATATCCAGTTTTCAACATGCGCAGGAATCTAGCCTCTTGCTTGCTGTTTTCGGATTACATCTTTCAGGGCAACCTCTTAATTATCAGTTGGTCGACTGTGGAGCAAAATTAGCTTTTACGGGAAAAACAGCCCCTTGTTATCAATGTTTTGTTGTTGATGAAAATACTCCCAAAGCACGACCGGCTGCTGTCCGAACTTCTAAGGAAAAAGGACGCTCCATTGCTCTCGAAGTTTGGGAAATGCCTCACACAGCTTTGGGGGCATTCATTGCCCGGATTGGCCCTCCTCTCGGTATTGGCAACGTATTGCTCGATAATGGTTCCACTGTGAAAGGATTCATTTGTGAAGGCGGTAATGCCCTGGATGGCTTAAAAGAAATTACTGAATTCGGAAGCTGGCGGGTCTACTTAAATCAGAGGACATAATACCATACGCAACGCATCAACTTAAGCAGGTTCCCCCTTTGGTAAAGGGGGTTAGGGGGATTTTTAAGTTTCTGCTTCAGCCTAAATCCCCCCGGCCCCCTTTGACAAAG
>JANQHV010000295.1 GCA_028282505.1 SAR324 cluster bacterium
GGCGTCTATTTTGAGAAAATTCTCGTTAAATGGGCTCGCTATTGGCCTTAAATTTTCTCAAAAATCCACTCAACGAGAGCGTGTTTTTGCCACGAACCATCTTTTCCAAACAGTTTCTAAGGGCTTCCAGACATCGCCTGACTATGTAACTGGAGCGACAACGCCGAAGATTTAAAAAAGAACAGCAATTGGTAAATTCTTTGCCGAAAATCATCTTAGGGGAAGAAGAAAATAAAGTACCTGAATTGCGTAGGATTTTTCGATGACAACAAGACGCTTGATTACACCTATATGGAAGCGGACGGCCAGTCTATTTGAAAATCAAACAACGCCATTTTCATCGTAAAAGACAAGCAAGATGGTATCTTATTTATTCTTCATCCCTTAATTCGAAAAGAATGAAGGAAGCATAGGGTAGTATTAAAAATTAATTCAGATTGGCCAGCACTTGATCTGGGTTTGTTTGCATATCAAAGAAGGCAGCCGGAATATCCAATGCTCTGGAAATACGGCCTAATGAAGGTTCTGAGACCTCAGCAGTATGAGATTCCCAACTTTTGACCGTCTGGATAGCAAAACCAAATTCATAAGAAAATGCTTCGATTGACATCCCTCGCAAGAGCCGAGCGTATTTGATGCGATCCCCAATTTTATTCAAGTCTAAATTTGCATCCAACCCCATTTCCTTAACAGAGATGTTCAATACTTTAGCAATTTCACTATATTTTGTTAGTTTAGGAGTGGAATGACCCGTTTCCCAGTTTTTAACAGCGGTCAGAGAAACATTAAGTTTGCGGGCAAGTTCTTTACGAGTCAACCCGACGGATTCTCTCCATTGAAGCATTTTTTCTCCAAAAGAGAGTTCCTGATTCTCATCTTCTTGAATTTGTTGCGTGATTTCGTTTGCTTGTGCAGTTGCGATGTTATTGTCCATGCTGATATTTCTGTTTGTTAAAAATTCTTAAAATATATATTGATATCCCAATAAGTTTTATGGGATGTCCTTTGATTACAACGAATAATATACTTCATTTTCCTGTTTGATTCAATAGTTCGGATAGTTTTCCTGTAATTTCAAAGCCTATGTCGTTCAATTGCAAGGAATATAAAATAATTTCAATTTTTTTAAAAAACCCTCTTTACGGAGTACTGACTTTCCTGATGATAAGAGAAAGTCTTTTTTAATGACTTAACAAAACATGCCCGAACTGTTGTTGATTACAAATTACCATCATCAAACTGCTAACAAGAATTTACTGATATTGAAAGCATATGGATTTGTAATGTTTACTATCTCACAATATTGTGAGATAGGAGATTAATAAGTCAGGTAATTACGATTTGAATAATGCTTTATACCCAGCTTATCAAATTATAAATGGAGGATATGAAGTGCAGTTATTATACAAAATTAGCTTGATTTTTAATGATTTTTCACAGATTGTCAACGATTTTTATCTAAAAAATGAAAAATTCCAGGCACATAGAGTGGAATTCCCTGTGTTTTCTAGTGTTGCAGAAAAATAGATTTTATCCTGATCATGTCAAAAAGGAGGATTTTACCTGAACAGTTGCAGGGTTTAAACTAATTCCGGAAGGATTCTTGGCTAATATTTAATAAAAGCCCAACCATAAAAAGTGTGATAATGAGTGAAGTTCCTCCAGCACTGATAAAAGGAAGAGGAAGACCTTTGGTTGGTAAAAGTCCTGTCACCACAAATAAATTTAACAAAATTTGTAAGCTGATAGACGTGGTGATTCCAAATGCTAGATATTTGCCAAAATTGTCGTTGACATGCCAGGCAATCATATACCCCCTCCAAATAAATACAGCGAATAAGAGGATTAGTATACAGACTCGCAAAAAACCCATTTCTTCTCCAATAATTGCAAAAATAAAATCAGTATGTGCATCTGGCAAGAAAAATAACTTTTGAAGGCTTTGACTCAATCCTTTGCCAAACCAGCCTCCTGTTCCTAGTGCAATAAAAGACTGAATGATTTGAAATCCTGAATCCAATGGATCATCCCATGGATTGAGAAAAGCTAAAAAACGCCTCAAACGATAAGCCTGACTGATAATTAAAAAGACCGCAATCATGGATACACCGATTAAGCTTCCAAAAATGTGGATTGGTTTCCCTCCTCCAATATAAATCATCAATAAAACAGTTAAAGAAATTAAGACGACGGTTCCAAAGTCGGGCTGTAAAAGGACTAAGAATAAGTAAATGCCAATGACAATAAAATTTGGGCTGATTCCTCGAAAAAAAGAAGTTAACAATTCCTGTTTTCTATTCAAATAAGAGGCAACATAGAAAATGAGAACAATCTTTAGCAGCTCAGCAGGCTGTAGACCAATAATATAAAACCTGAGCCAACGTCTTGCTCCTTTAACTTCATGGCCAATTCCTGGAATCAAGACTAACACTAATAAAATGAGTGTGATGATCATGATCCAGGGAATTTTCTTTTCCCATTGGTGATAATTGACCCGTAAGCCAATGAATAAAGCAATGGTACCAATACCCAGGTGCAGTAAATGTTTTTTTAGAAAAAAAGAGATATCTTGAAAGTGCATTTCTGCAAAAACGGCACTGGTGCTGTAAATCATGACCGTGCCAAAAAGAGTGAGTGCTAAAACGCAAAAACCAAGAAAAGAATCGTATTGGGATTTCATCAACTTTGATAGAAATGGATGGAACGAATATGAATTAACCAATGAATACCATTGCTGCTCATTATGGTCAAACTTCAAAGTAAATATCAATCGAATCGAACAAAAATGAGATAATGCTATTCTAAGTTTTCAACTTTATTGAAAGTTTGCTAAGAAGAATAAACAATAAGTAATTTTAGATCGCTTTTCTAACACTGCATTGAGCAGGTTGATTTGGATATCTTATCAAAAAATGTCTGGAACATGTAATGTCCAGTTACTCATAAACCAATAAGGAGCAATGGAATACGCAAAAATACTCGTTGTGGATGACGACAAAAACATGACTCTCATTTTGAGTGAAATTCTCAAAGATTTAGGATACGATGTAGTGACTGCTCATACTGCAGAAAGAGCAATGGAGTTGGTCGAAACAGAAGAATTTTATATTGTGATTACAGATTTACAATTACCGGGTATGTCAGGAATTGACTTATTAAGATTTGTGAAAGGATTTAATAATTTAATTCAAGTATTTATCATGACAGCTCATAGTAACCGGCAAAGAGTAATAGAATGCTTAAAAGCAGGAGCAACAGACTATTTTGAAAAACCATTCAATACAGAAGATGTGATTGTTTCTATGCAAGCGGCTATTCGCCGGGTGCATAAATGGGCAAAGCTTGTAATCAATACCGGATAGTATCTGATTTCTCATGCCATATTTCAGAAATACAATACTCATTGGCCTCTTGTTATTGTCAGGAAGTATAGGCTGTAGCAGTAATGACATAGACATCATTGAGCGTACTTGGGAAGAAGCAGAGGAAAGTTGTATTTATGAATCAAAAACACCTCCTTTGCGCCGTGCGATCAATTATGTGGATACTGAATTATGTGGCCGTCGCGTTTTAGAGAAAAAAGAAAGGAAAAGGCGATTACGAGATTTATTAGACTGATTTGATATTCTAGAATTCAATCATACTCTGACAGACCCTCATTGTCACCCTCACTTCTTACCAATGGTTCAAAGGTTTTAACGGGATATATTTTATTGACCGCATTCCTTTAAAACTTGTTATTCTAGATCAGATTGAGTAAAAAAATAATTTAACTTTTTTCAGTGACAAGTAACCTGTCCAATTGTCAAAATATTTTCACTATTAATCGACACTGTATCATCTTAAATGAGATGATTTGGAGTTAGCAAAATATATCACATTTTAAAAGAGGAGCATGTCCATGGATAGAATAGGAGTTATTACAAGTGGTGGTGACTGTGGTGGTTTGAATGCAGTAGTAAAAGGTGTTGCCTATATGGCCAATAACAGGGGTATGGAAGCTGTGGTGATCCCCAATGGATACGCTGGTCTTTATAACCTGATTAACTTAGAAAGTTTAGTTGCACTCAGTCCTGCCAGACTTGATAAATTTCCATCCAACTTCGCAGGGTCCGAAGCGGGTCACTCTCGTGTTAAGGTTAAAAAAATAGAGGATTCGGAAAAATATAATCGTATTAAAGAGGGAATGAAGAAATTCAATATTGTCGGTTTGGTTATCAGTGGAGGGGATGACACAGGTAGCGTGATGGTGGACTTGGACAACGAGGGAATCAAATGTATTCATGCTCCAAAGACAATGGATCTTGACTTGCAGACATATTCTGTTGGTGGAGATTCCACGATCAACCGAATCGCCCAAATTGTTCAAGACTTAAAGACAACGGGTCGTACCCACAATCGAATCGTAGTCACAGAAGTATTTGGTCGTTATGCAGGCCATACTGCATTTCGTGGTGGTGTCGCCGGGGAAGCAGATTGTATCCTAATCCCTGAAATTCCAGTAGACTGGGATGAAGTTTACAAAAGGGTAAAACGTCGATTCACTCGTAGAATCAGATTAAGCGATGTGAATGCAGGAACTTATACTATCGTTGTTGCAGAAGGCTTGCGAAATGCTGATGGTTCTGAAATCGTAGATGAGTCAGCGGGTGTCGATTCTTTTGGACATAAGAAATTGGCAGGAGCTGGTAAGTTTGTATGTCAAGAGCTTTCCAAACGATTTAAAGAAGATCCGGAAATAAAAGAATTCATGCGTGAAACTGGGCAATTGGTAGAAGGTCTGTATGAAACTCCAGA
Organism: SAR324 cluster bacterium; assembly: GCA_028282505.1. Lineage (GTDB taxonomy): Bacteria > SAR324 > SAR324 > SAR324 > NAC60-12. The sequence continues at coordinate 4,798 of JANQHV010000295.1, forward strand.
AGTACGCGAAGTACGACCTGGGCATCTGGTTCGTTCAGGGATGTCCTCTGCATACGACACCAGTTTTGGTTGGGAGGCTGGAGCAGCAGCCGTATTGCTTTTGATGGACGGAAAAAGTGGTTACACAGTTGTTGGTGTTGATGGCCAAAGGATTGGTTACATAAGATCGTCCGAAGCGATTGTACAGCGCCATGTGGATTTATCACAAGTAGCCCTATACGAGCAGCTTGGTATCTGTTTTGGACGTCCAATAGAAGAGTTTCATCCTCAATTTTTTGAGGAAAGAAGAAAGATCGTGAGAATATACAGTTAACCCAACACAAAACAAGCACCCATTCCTAAAAAAGTAGATAACTTTTTCATTTTAGCTTTTGTTCATAGTTCAGTCGTTGTCCCTCACTTGAATGACAACGACTGATTGCGCTTCGAATGTTTTAAGCTGAATGAACACCAGGAATAATACACCATCCATAAAAATATTCTAAACGGCTTCCCACAATTGAATTACATTATCTTCACTTAAATCTCATCAATAGTTGAGTGTAGCCCACATGGTACATCCATATACCCAGATTAAGGTTTGCAATTTACACAAAAGTTACCATGATGGGGAGGGACGAGAATTACATATTCTCAAGGGAATTGATCTGGAAATATCGAAAGGGGCAACCGTAGCCATTATCGGTGCTTCCGGGACAGGAAAAAGCACTTTTTTGCATTTATTGGGGGCATTGGATGTAGCAGATACAGGCAAGATTGAGATTGATGGAGAAGAATTATCAACAATGACACGTGATGAGAGCGCACGATTTCGTAACCAACAGGTCGCCTTTATTTTTCAGTTTCATCATTTATTGAACGATTTCACGGCTTTGGAAAATGTAATCATGCCGTTACGGATCAATAATTTACCAGTAGATAAAGCCAGTAAAATTGCTGAAGAATTGTTAGCCAAGGTCGGCCTGGGAGAGCGTCTCCATCATAAACCCTTTCAACTCTCTGGTGGTGAACAACAGCGTGTTGCGATTGCAAGGGCCATCTCTAATTCTCCACAAATCCTTTTAGCCGATGAGCCTACGGGAAATTTGGATCAAGAAACCGGAGAACAAATTTTTGATTTGTTATTGCAATTGAATAAAGACTATAACATTACACTTGTTGTGATCACGCATAATCCCACTTTAGCAGCCTCCATGCAGTTTCAGTATAAAATGGCTGGTGGTTTGCTTCATCCTGTCAAAAAACCTCCAATCTACTAACCTATTTACCTCATTACATAAAGATTATGGTTTCCTCAACCTGGAAAAAATCATTCTGGATAATATTGTTCAGTCTGTTGATCTTAGGAAATGTTGTGTTTCTTAGCTTTGCACAAGAATTGGTGATCACAGAAATAGAAGTAGAGGGAACCAATGATTTAGAAGCATCACAAATTCTCTTTAATCTGGAAAGTCAGGTCAGTTACCCCATTGATAGACAAAAAATTATTCATGATATTAAGACCATCTATCAAATGGGAATTTTTCAGGATGTCCGTGCAGAAGTGGATATCCAGGAGTTTGGATATTTATTGCGTTTTGTTGTGGTGGAGCGCCCTCGTGTTCAAACAGTACGAATTCGTGGACGTAAATTGGTTTCTGAAGATGATATTGTTGAAAAATTAAAAACCAAAAATGGAGAAATCTACGATCCTGTTAAAGTCAAGCAAGATGTGAAAATGATCAGCGACCTCTATCGAGAAAAAGGATATGTTAAAATCAAAGTGACATCTGCCATCGATAAAAAAACAGAAAAACAGTATGTTGTAGATTTTATTATTAATGAGCATCCAAAAGTTTTTCTAACCAACATCCATGTATCTGGAAATAAACTTTATTCTGACCTTCAAATCAAACGATTTATCCTCAGTTCCGAGATCGACTGTATCTCATGGGCGAATAGTTCTGGGGTATTCCAGGAAGAACGTGTGAATCAGGATCTGTCGTTAATTGCTCAAAATTATTTAAAGGAAGGCTATATTAAAGTTTTTATTGATAAACCCGAAGTGATTTTGTCGCATAATCCTGATTATAGTTGGCTTGCTGTTTATCTGAACATCAAAGAGGGAGAGCAGTATTTTACTGGTAAAGTAGAAGTCACAGGTGATTTGTTGAACAATAAAGAGGATTTAATCAAGTTACTTCAACTGAAACAAGGTGAAGTGTATAATCCATTTTTACAAAATCAAGATCGTGCTGCTTTGAATGAGGCTTATCAGGAACAAGGTTATGCTTTTGTGCGAGTGATCCCCCGTACCTCCATCGACGAAGAAAATCGGATCGTACATGTTAATTATAATATTATTAAAAATGAAAAAGCTTATATCGGTCGGATTGATTTTTCAGGAAATACGGAAACTCGAGACTTTGTGATTCGCCGTGAATTTGAGGTAAGAGAAGGCGAACTTTATAATGGGAAAAAACTCAAAGCGAGTCAGGCGAACTTAGAAAGACTCGGCTTTTTTGAACCAGGCCTTGTTCTAGAAAAAGAAGCAGTTGAAGATGAAGACAACATTCTGGATATTATTGCCGCTGTCAAAGAAGCACAAACAGGCACTTTTCAAGCACAAGCAGGATTTAGTGAGGTTTCTAAGCTTTCTGGAGGATTTTCTATTTCAAAGGCTAATCTTTTTGGAAGAGGACAAACACTTCGTTTGAGTGCCCAATTTGCTCAAGAAGGGGTGCAGAATGATTTTAGTGCAACCCTGACTGAACCACGTTTATTAGGAACACATGTTTCGGCTTCGGCAACAGTTTCGCAACAAGTAATTCGAGAAATAGATCTGAGTAGCCAAAATCGGACAGAAAATGCTTTTTCGATTTCGATTGGTTTTCCTATTTATCGCAAACTTCGCTTATCCAATCGATTCAGCGCCGTGGATAGACTGTTTGAAGAAGATGTGCCGAGCGTGATTAAACGTTCGTTTGCTCCTTCTTTGGTTTATAATACTCAAAATCATCCCATTTTTCCTTCTGGTGGTATCAATACGAGTTTTACAGTGGTGCAGACAGGAGGGGACATTTTAGGCGGCAATACCCGATCCCGTGAGTACAATTATCGCTACAAACAATTTTGGTCATTGAACAAAAAGCGTACTTTGATTTTGATGGCTCAAGTCCGCATTGGTTTTTTGGAGAAAATTGGCAATTCTGAAATCCCTGCAGAAGATCGATACCGTATTGGAGGTATTAGTACAGTACGGGGACATGATCTGCGTGCAATTGCAGGACCGTATGCTGGCAGTGATGCTGCTCCTCATCGGGAAGTCCGTACTATCATTGCAGAAGATGGCCAAACAGAAAGTGATGTGATTGATGATAGGACAAGAGATTTAAGCCAGGATCAGATTGAAAAATTACAAGGGGGAGGGATTTTCCAACGGATTTTAAATCTCGAAGTGGTCTTTCCTTTGACCAATGATCCTGTCAGTAATATTCGCGGGGTGGTATTTTATGATGCTGGTAATGTGAATGCAGAGCATATCCAATATGAGATATTGGGGGAGAAAGAACCTGATTTTTTTAATCTTCGCCATAGTGTTGGACTAGGGGTTCGGATGATTACACCAATTGGTGTACTCCGTTTTGAGCATGGGCAGAAGCTGGATAAACGGACAGGAGAAAGTCCCGATAAGTTTGATTTTACAATCAGCGGTTTATTTTAGAGATAACTGCTGATAATTCTAGAATGTTGTATCTATAGGATGTTTATGCGCATCATTGAGCTATTCCAAAGCCAATCTCCAGTTTTTTCTATTGAAATTTTTCCTCCCAAAACACCAGAAGGAACCGAAAAATTAAAACAGAGACTGGTTGAATTCAAAAAGTATAATCCTGATTTTATTTCGGTGACTTATGGTGCTGGTGGAGGAACACGACATAATACCCATGCGATGGCTTCTTATATTAAAAATGAGTTGGGTCTTGAAGCCATGGCTCACTTGACTTGTGTATCGCACACCCAAACAGAAATTCACAGTGTCCTGGACGATTTGAAACAGGCGAATATTGAAAATATTATGGCGCTTCGGGGTGATCCTCCTAAAGGGGAAACTGAATTTAAAAAACCCAAAGATGGATTCGCTTATGCCAGTGAATTGATCACTGCGTTAGTAACTCGTGGAGGTTTTGGTATTGGAGGAGCAGGGTACCCGGAAGTTCATCCAGAAGCAGAGAGTTCAGAAAAAGATTATGAACATTTTTTGATCAAGGTCAATGCTGGAGTGGATTTTATCATCACTCAGTTTTTTTTAGATAATGAGTTCTTTTATAAATGGCGTGATAAAGTTAAAAAGATGGGCGTGACAGTTCCCTTAGCGGCAGGTGTGATGCCTGCTTTGTCTGCAGAGCAAATCACAAGATTTGCTGGAACTTGTGGATGTTATGTCCCAGACGTCCTTTTGAATGAATTAAAGCGATATGAAGATGATCCAGCAGCAATGAGGCAAGTCGGTATCGATTTTGCTAGAAAACAAATAGAAGGATTACTACAAGAAGGAGTGGATGGCATTCATTTGTATGCTCTCAATCGTTTGCCAGCAGTCCGGCAACTGGCACCCTTGATCAAAAAATGAGAAAGATAGCCTCTTTCAAAGAAGCTATCTTTTCCAAAAGCAGGATTAAGATCGGTCGGGTCTGGGAACATATTTGACGTTGGTATCGCCAGTATAAATTTGTCGTGGACGAACGATTCTGGTTTTTGGTTCTTCCATCATTTCTTTCCAGTGAGCAATCCAGCCGGGAACTCGACCAATCGTAAAAATTACTGTAAACATATTGGTCGGAATACCAATAGCACGATAAATGATACCACTGTAAAAATCCACGTTTGGGAAAAGTTTCAACTCCTTGAAATAATCATCGGATAGAGCATGCTCTTCCAGGCGTTTGGCGACTTCCAAAACAGGATCATGGATTCCCAGCTTGTCGAGTACTCTGTCACAGGCACCTTTAATGACTTTTGCACGGGGATCATAGTTTTTGTAGACACGGTGACCAAATCCCATTAGGCGAAATGGGTCCTCATGATTTTTTGCCTTCTCAATATATTTGTTAACGTTACTCCCGTCTTCCTTGATCATTTCCAGCATATGCACTACCTGCTGATTGGCTCCCCCGTGTAATGGTCCCCACAAGGCCAGAATGCCAGACGCTACGGAAGCAAATAAATTGGCTTTCGTACTTCCCACTGAACGTACAGTAGAAGTACTGCAGTTTTGTTCATGATCGGCGTGAAGGATCAAAAGCAGATTGAGAGCATGTGTTACTTCTGGATCAGGCTCATATTCTTCCTCTGGCATCCCAAACATCATACGTAAGAAATTTTCACAATAAGGCAATGCTGATTTAGGATAAAGAAAAGGTTTTCCAATTGATTTTCGATAGGAAAATGCAGCCAGTGTACGAATTTTGGAAATGAGACGAATAGCATCCATTTCAAAATCTTCCATATTTGCTGCTCCTGTTGCTTCTCCATAGTATGCTGAAAGCGAAGCGACCATCGCAGAAAGAATAGCCATCGGATGGGCGGCACTGGAAAAACTTTCGAAGAAGTGTTTCATGTCTTCATGGATGAGTGCATGGTACCGTAACTCCTGTGCAAATCGAGCATGTTCTTCCAGGGTGGGTAAATGTCCATAAATCAACAAGTAGGCTACTTCTACAAAAGAAGCATTTGCTGCCAAATCCTCAATGGAAAGGCCACGATGGCGTAGAATCCCTTTTTCCCCATCAATGAACGTGATTTTGCTCGTACAAGCCCCTGTGTTGACATATCCCGGATCGATCGTGATATGTCCTGTTTTTGCTCGCAATTGAGAGATATCAATTGCTTTTTCATGTTCGGTTCCTTCGATTACAGGAAGCTCAATGGATTGACCATCTGGTAGATTCAATACAGCAGTTTCTGACATGATTTCCCCTTCATTCATCTAATTATAAGATCGATGCAGCATTTTTAAAACTGTTGCTGCCATCGGGATAATTGTACAAGGATTGCTTTTTGCGCGTGCAGTCGATTTTCTGCTTGATCCAAAACAACAGATTGTGGGCCATCCAATACTTCACCAGTGATTTCATGCCCACGTTCTGCTGGTAAACAATGCATTACTATCGTATTGCTTTTTGCGTATTCTAGCAGCTTTTGATTGATTTGAAAATCTTTCAACTGATTTGCTTTCAATGCAGCTTTTTCTTTTTGCCCCATACTGGCCCATACATCAGTATAAAGTACATCGGCATTCGTGACGGCCTCCTGTGCTGAGTGGGAAATAGACAATTCAGAAATTCCCATAGCTTTCACGCTTTCAAACAATTGCATATCTGGTAAGGTTTCCGCAGAGGTCGCGATGCATAATTGCATCGGTATACGCGCTGCCATGTTAATCCAGGAGTTGGCGATATTATTTCCATCTCCTAAATAAACAATTTTTAAATTTTCTAATGTGCCAAGATGTTCTTTAATGGTGAGCACATCAGCCATGAGTTGGCAGGGATGACTCCAATCCGTTAGCATATTGATAACAGGAACGTCTGAATGGTGGCCAAGTTCTACAACACTTTGATGATCAAAAGTACGAATGAGAATTCCATCTACGTAACGGGACATGACTTTGGCAACATCCTGGTTGGATTCTCGTTTGCCCAGTTCAAAATCATTACCCGTCAGATACATTGCCTTCCCACCTAGTTGAAAAATACCAACCTCAAAAGAAACTCTGGTGCGTAATGATTCTTTGTGAAAAATGAGGGAGTATGATTTTTTCTCCAGATGTTTATGGCATTTTCCCTGTTTGGTTAATGTCTTTAACTCGGATGCCAACTGAATGTTGGCTTTGATTTCCTCAGATGTCCAGTCCTGGATAGAGATAAAATTCCGCTTCATAAACTTGGTAATTATCAGATTGATCAATATTGATTGATGGACAGTATTTTTTGAGTTATGCGACTCCTTGCAAAATACAAAATTAGCGATACGTCACAACCTAGTATTAATTGGATGTATATAAATGCTAAAGACTATATTTATAGTAAGATCGGAGCAATTAGTCAATTCTATCTGTCATTTCAGGAATTCAGCATAGTGCTATAAACCTCATCATAATATTTAAAAGAATGTAGAAACGAGAAACTACAAAGAGTTAGAATTATCGTTCATCATAAGAGAAGCACAGGTCTTCTTTGATATGAGAAGCTCCTGTTAGTAAC
>JANQHV010000322.1 GCA_028282505.1 SAR324 cluster bacterium
TGCACCATTTTGAAAGGAGAGAGCAGAATGTCATCCAGGATAAACATAAGAAACTAAAGTGAGAGTTGCAATTCAACAAAGCTATGGGGGACAAAAGGCCCATTATAATCAAAATTGTAGCAATCTTCAAATTCGTTGGCCACTCGATAGATGCCGTTTTCAAATTCTTTTTCTTGATCTCGGTCCACCAAAAACGCTAAATCCATCACTCGCTGCTCGTCACGGCATTTGTTGCGTCGAACTTCGATAAAGCATTCCTGTAGACCTTCTTCAACAATGGTAGTGTAATGTTCACGATCTGCTTCTAGCAATTGATTAAAAAACTGGCCTAACGAAATTTTTTCATCCTGGGTCGGTTCTCTGTTGAGGAGATAGATCCGATCCCGCTCTTCTCGTAGCTCTGTATGTTGTTCCACAAAAAATTCAAAAATGTTAGGAACGTTCCAGCTTACCTTGAGTACCATTTCCATTCTGTCACGAACCCGCTCCAAATGATCATTTAATGTTTCTTTGCTGTTGGTTAAAATACCTTGCACATCTTCTGGATTGTCCGCCAAAATGCCAAAGGTTACCGGTAAGGGAGTTCCGCTTTTCATCAATTCATTGAGCACGTGATTGTGAGCAGACAAGTTCCTGCGTTCTGGGCGAAGTCTCTGATTGGGAACTTCACTGACCACAGCAGAAACCATATCATTGGAAATGGTGTAAACTTCTCCACCTTGAATTCCCAATGCTCCAAAATTTTTTTCTTCTGCCCCCTCTATAAACGCATAAAGGTAATAGGCAATCTCTGTTTGACTTGCCATAATTTTAAAATAACTTTTTAAAAAATCCCCCTACTTCCCTTTTTCAAAAGGGTCTTATGTTCAGAACGTCTGATCTCCTCCTTTTTAAAAGGGTTCGGGGAATTTGCAAGTGATTATAATCTGCATGTGTGTATTCAATATCGAATGACGAATCCTGCGGTTGCTGAATGTTGGTGGGTTGGAGACGGTGCAGGTCTTTCAGTTTTTGATTTGATCAATCGCTCTTTCTCCATCTGTGCTTCCACTTCAGCCAACAATTCTTTTTCTGTTTTTTCCTGGACTACATTTTCCAATTCTTCAGTATCCAGTTTTTCTTCGACCTGTTTGATCTCGTCAACCATTCTTTCCTGATCTTTAGTCGACATAGTATTTTTTGGAATCACTGTGCCGATCCCTTGTTTTTCTGGAGCAACCGTCATCTGTCCCTGACCAATTGCGGAAAGGATTCGTTTTTTTTCAGCATCCAGTTCCCGGCAGCGGACATTAATAGCATGCAGCCGTTCTTCCAGTTGCTGTTTTTCTTTCATTCTACGGGCTTTCTCCATCTCTAGGGCGCCAACGCGTAGATAAGCTTTGTAAGAAGAAGCGGACATATCCACACGGTCTGAGTTAGTGCGGATATTATTCAAACTTTTTCGTTGTCTTGATGCGACAGGCATTAGGCCTCTTTCGTTTTTCGGGTTTTCACGTGAGAGCGGCAAATACGCTGGATGATTTCATCAATTTTTTCGTCCATTTCGGACTTTCCACCTCGGGTAACACGGGTCGTATCGGAATTAAGCACATCACGGCAGGTTTGCACAAAAGCTGCATCTTTAAGACTGGCAGTGGCTCCAAAATGGGCCGTGATTCTGGCAATAGCAATAATGGCCCGGATGGTGGGACGATGATTATTCACTCCCAATTGCCTCATTTCTCGAACAATGTCCACAATCCGTTCAGCATCAGGTTGTTTCAAACCCGATTTGCTCATGGCAATCTGTACTTCGGTTGCCCGGTTGAGGTGGTCCAGTTGGATGGTGATCAAGCGATCCATCAAGGCATCCTGGGTTTTATGCACTCCCACATATTCTTCAGGATTGGAAGTGAAAATGGCCCGAAATTGAGGATGGACTTCCAGGTAGCCATCTCCCTGGCGTTGCAGTTTAGGTAAATTGAGGATTTTTTCTTCCAGTACACTCAACAGGGCATTATTGGCTTCTGGTTTGGAACGGGTGAATTCATCATAAATTAGGGTAAATCCCTGTTTGCAAGCAGTGGTCAGGCGATTGTCCTGCCAATCGGAACTCCACTCTTCTTCTGTTTTTAAGACGGTATGAATATAATTGTCCACAACCTTGGATTTTTTATAGCCTGAATCTCTGCCAACCAAGTCAGAGCTACCAAATTCGTCATCGCCATGAATCAAAGTGACGGGACGTGTCAATTGTGCGGCAATGTGAAAAGCCAAAGTCGTTTTTCCGGTTCCGGCAGGACCACATAGATGGATGGGATAACCAACTTCCAAATAGGCCAAAGCCCGGTTGGTAATCTCTTGAATATAGGCGTTATTGACGAATTCGGTGCTGGCTTCTGCCTGCACACTGTTTTGATCAGGCACCGGGGGCTCCTTGGAGGTGGGAATTACTTGTAATTTTCGTTTTGCGCTCATGGTGCTTTCTCTTCACTGGTTTGTCTTGGTTTCAGTTCCCTGCTCTTGTATTTTTTGCTCCAGAAACTTTTTTGGATGCCGCTTTTTTGAGTTGGGAAGACAACGCCTCTTTCTTGTGGGAGGTTGCCCTGGTTGATGAGTTTGTTGCTTTTTGAGGTGGTGTTGTCCCGGCTGGAGTCTTTGCCTTGATGGTCCTTGATTGTTTTTGTGGTGGGGGTTCTTCCATAGTCAATTTTCCTTGAAAAGCCATTCGGAATACTTGTAAATCTCTGTTTATTTCGCGTCGTATCTCCCTGGATTCTTCTCGAATTCCAACTAACGATTGACTGATATTTCCAACAAATTCCTGGCGTTTTCTAGCTTCTATCTGTGACGTTTCAGTCAACTCCTGTCGATATTGATGCTGCTTTTGATGAACACCATTGGCAAATTCCTGAACTTCTCTTTTTCGGTTTGCGATTTCTTTTAAACGATCTTTACGTCCTGTTCCTAAACTCGAAACAAAAGCTTTTGCCTCATCTTTGCGCTGCATTTCCGTTTGGCGTCGCGATGCATTGGAATCTTTCAACATTATCGCATTACTCTGCTGGATGTCAGAGATAAAATGATAGCGTGCTTGACGATCCCGTTGTGATTCTTCTTCCAGTTTCTCTCTGGCAGTGCTTAATAGTTGTGCAGTCTCTTTTTTGATTCTGTTATTCACAGTTCCTAAGCCTTTGCGAAAATCTTGTATCTCGGCCATCAGCTCGCTGGTATTTTCAAGGCGTTCTTGTTCTTGTTCCTGCAACCAATGAGAAACATTCTGGGTCCGTTCATTTTTTCCTGCTCTTAAATCATTCACCAGTTGTTTACGTTCATTGCGTTCAGCCTGCATCTCCTTAGCGAAACGTCCGGCGTCGTCTTTCAATTTTCCCATGATTTGTCCTTATGCTTCCACAAAATCAATCGTATTTTGTTAGATCTCCCTTGCCTTCATCCTACCATAGCATTTTAAAATATAATGCGAATCCGAAGTTAAAATTTTTGTTATAAAATCAGTATCTTGTGAAAAAAATGTCATGCCGAACTTGAGACGGTGGGGCCGCCACCGGATCCATAAAACTATGAGAAATGCCTGGATTCCGGGTCATGCCGACATGTCGGACCACCGGAATGACATAATATTTCAACTTCGGATTCATATAATATAGTAAACAGATTTTGGTTTTTCCTGGCATTAAATTTGGTTGACATGTCATCCCGCCCTTGATTTGGGATCCAGGAGAAAAACAGATAGCTGGATTCACCTGTACAAGCATGAGAACTTCAACAAACTTGGTACCAAGAAAAACCTAATTTTGCTTAGTTATAGCTTAAAAACGTGTGTGGGCAAGCAAGCTTGCCCACAAGAATCAATATTTAGGGGAATACCCGTTATTTATCCACACTGACTGAGATTTTTCTTTGTAGACACTTACCTAAGATTGAGTTGCCGATGTAGCTGTTAGGCCAATGGCTTCCGCATATTTCAGGTAAGTTTCGATGGAAGCGATCACAATCCGTGCTTCCACAGAAAGCAACTCAATTCCAACTAATGAAACCTTTGCCCATGCATCGATTACAATCCCACGCTCTAAAATACGATCTACCACTTCTGCTAAACTGGAAGAATCAGTTCCTTTTGCAATTTGTCCGGCCATGTTGCTCCTCTATTTGTGTTAGATGTTAATCAAATTAATGCTGTGTATCTCTTGTTTTTTCTGCCAAGGGCGTGCCAATTGTGGTCATACTTGGGGGTAAGTTTTATAAGATATTCAAAATATAAAACTTTTCTTTTAACTCGAACAAATAAGAAAATCTTTTTGGATTGATATTTTGGAATGAGGTATGAATTTCTATGGAAATGAAACCATAACTATGGAATCTGCACCATATGTCAAAAAAATAACAAGTTTATCTTGTAACAAGAATTAAGTATATACTATTATACGTATAAAACACGTATTAAAGGACTGATATGCAAAAAAAATTGACAATCACGATTGATGAGCAAGTGTATCAAGGACTGTATCGAGTAGTTGGTCCAAGGCGGATTAGCCAATTCATCGAATCCCTTGTACGGCCTCATGTTGTAGATCAAAGTATGGAAGATGCTTACCTGGCAATGGCCCAGGATCGAGAACGAGAATCAGAAGCACTAGAGTGGTCAGAAGCAGTAGTTGGAGATATCAACCATGCATAGAGGCGATGTATGGTGGGTGAATTTTGAGCCGGCAATAGGGGGGGAAGTCAAGAAAAAACGCCCTTCGGTTATTGTCAGCAATGATGCGGCTAACAAGCATTTGAATCGTCTGCAAGTCATTCCGTTGACTAGTAATGTGGAAAAACTATACCCAAGTGAAGCCTATGTCACTGTAAATGGCAAAAAGCATAAAGCTATGGCAGATCAGTTGGTGACTGTTAGCAAATCTCGCTTGATAAATCAAATGGGAACCGTGCCTCCTAATGATCTTAACAAAATAGAACAAGCCATCAAAACTCAACTTGGGATGAATTGATGATGACACCTGATCTACTCCCCCTTATATCAATATTTCTAACAGTTTTTAGTGTCATCGCATCGGCGCACCGCCTGAACGAATGTGAAGGATCTCCTTTAATATCAACGATTTAACGAGATCCTTTGGCAAGCCGCTTCGGCGTACCGTCAGGATGACAAATAAAACCAATATTATCAATGTCTTATAGAAAATGTCAGGGGCTTGGTCATATTTTGGTCCAGTTTTTTTGTAAACTCTTGATCGTCTCTCTGTGTCATTCCGGGCAATGACCCGGAATCCAGATGCTCCAAACAAGGTATGGATCCCGGATCAAGTCCGGGATGATACGTTAGTGGACAACGTTATGATCATACCCAATGTCAGAAACATTGTTATATCAGATTTCTTACAAAAAGAATTTTCGGTGTTTCTGTGACTGAATGGTAACAAATGGAGAAAGCTGGTTGTTATGCTTCAAATCATTCAGAAAAATATTCGTTCTATTTTACCAGAGGAGCAGGAGCAGCTTGCCAAACTGGTCAATGATACCAATTCGTATATGGCTGGAGTATTGAAAAGTCGTCCTGAAAAAACCACTTGCTGGTTGGCTGTTGAGGAGGATCTCATATTGGGGTGGAGCCTGCTGCGTTGGTTTGCTCCTGATGTCAGAAGCTATACCTTTGCCTACATCAGCGTATTTGTAGACAAAACACAACGTAAGCAAGGGGTAGGCAGGGAGTTGGTAGCTCAGGCTGTAGCTCATGCCCAGGAACAAAAAATGACTCCACGATTCTACGCAGTCACCGCAGAACAACGAGCTTTTTTCCATGCCTGCGGGATTCCTTCCTTTTACGTAACTCCTCACGGATTTCCAAATACCTATTGGGAAAATTTTCGGTATGTCAAACAAGCTATTCATGAGAAAAAGGGGACAGATTTATTTTTCTTGAATTTGTAATTTTTGATAGACGGGGATAAGATCAATTGAAATGGTAATTCGTGTTTTCTTAGCAGTGTTCAGCAGTAAAAAACTGAAACTGATTGCTGACAGTACTAAATAAGGGGTAACTATGGCAGAGATACGACAAAATATTGACCAGAAACAAAAGATCAAAGACCAACTCCATGAAAAATCATTGAAAGATAAATCACAAATGCAAGAATCCCTAAAAATCTCTCAAAGTTTGGTCCAACGAGAAAAGGAAAGAGCTCAGGCCAGCAATCTGCGCTTTATGGAATTCAACCGCAACAGTGTCATCAATGCAAGAAAACGGGCAGCTGTACAATTGAACCAGGAAATTAACCGTAGGGAGAGAGAGCAGTATCGATTATTGCAGGAAAAGAAACGTTTGGAGCGGGGAAAAAGGCAGGTTCAACGTTTTATTGGACAGGAAGTGGTTCGGGTTAATAAAGAAAAAAAGCGCATTGACCGAGAAAAACAAAGAATTCTGGCACAAAAGGAACGCTATCAGCGAGGCATCCAGATGGAATTTGTCCATGTGGAAAGAGAAAAAATACGTGTAGAACGGCAGCGAGCAAAATTCAAAGAAGTGGGAATGGCTTTGGAAGCTGTTTAGACTTTCAACATTTTTCTACAAGAATTAGAGATTCCCGTATGGAAGTTGCTCCAGTATCTTAAAATCTCTCGCAGAACTTCCAAAAACTGTTCGTAGGAAAAAGGTTTGACAACATAACTATTGGCATGATGCTCATGAGAAAAAAGGATATCTTTTTTTTCTGTGGATGTGGTTAAAATAATGGTGGGAATCAAGCGTAGTCTCTTGTCTTTTTTGATTTCCACCAATACGTCATTGCCACTAATTCCGGGAAGAGCTAGATCCAAAAGAATCAAATCCGGCAGAGGGTGTTTTTTACTGTCGGCAAACGGTTCATTTCCTTTCAAGTACGCCAACGCCTCTTCTCCGTCCTGACACACAACAAGCGTGACATTACTGCCAATGTCTTCAAATGCCGTTTTTGTTAATTCCAGTTCTAATGGATTGTCTTCCACCAAGAGAATACGTGTAGCACCGTTGATTTCTAAATTTGTTCTACTTTCCGGTTTAACCATGCCCTTTCCCTCTCATTTAGTTAAATATTAAATGTACCAGTGATGATTGTATTAAGTCTATAGGTACATTTACCTAGACAAGAATCTGGGGACATCATACCATACGCATCAACTTAAGGAAAAATGAGTCAAAAATCTCCCCCTTTATCAAAGGGGGCCGGGGGGATTTAGGCTGAAGCAGCAACCTAGAAATCCCCCTAACCCCCTTTAAAAAAGGGGGAATCTGCTTAAGTTGACACCTATGGTATTATGTCCCCAGATTTTGATGATTGCATTAAGTCTGTAGGTACATTTACCTAGACAAAATTATAGGGAGGCCAGGGGCCGCTCAGCATTAATTGGTCATGATTCCTTTTTTGACAAGCATGGAAAATTTGCTGAAAAGTGGAAACATGTTGACGATAAATCAAAAAGTGACATGAGATGAGGAAGATAGGGGATTTTTGACTTTCATGTACCAACCAACGGTGTTCATGATGGTACTGAACTGTCACCTGTTTGAATTCCTGTTGTAATATTTGAACATAATGCTCAATTGCTGGCGACGACTGATCCTGTTGTTGGTAAAATTGGCGGCGTTTTTCTAAATACTCACTCCCTGATGAAGGAGGGGGCTCAGGCATTTTCCTGGAAACATCCATTGCTTCTAAATTGTTGGAAAGCAAAACTCGGATCCCCATTTCCACACAGTTGTTTATTTCTTCCAACAATTTGATATAAGACGTGTATCGGTTGTGCAGATGCTCCTGCAAGGCTTGTTGATTTTCAAAAATAGAACCATAGCGCATGGGAATTACGGTGTACTGCTCATGAAAGAAGTCAACGACTTGCTGATATGTGATCAGATACGAGCTTTCTGAAGGATCAGGCAGTTCCTCCATCTCCGAAGCGGCAGCCCTCAATTCCTGGTGTGAAAAAAGTTGGACAGAAGTCTTATTTAAGACTGGGATGGAAGCCAGTTCATCTTGTGGTTTGGTATCAGAAGCAAACAGGCAATACAAAAGAAATTTCATTTGTTTAATGTAAAGGAGGGGCAAAAGCTATAAGGAGGCCAGGGGCCAGACAAATCCAGAGTTAAACCTATTTGTTGATGTTTTTGGTTGATTGTTGCTACTTGTGCCTGGAATGCTGCCAGTTGGTTGGTATCGATCAGGAATGCCCAGTTGGAAACCATGTTTTCTACACGCCCTGTTGCTTTGCGAGAAAGAACCTGACGCTCACAGGAATCATGGCTGAGAGGTACCAGGTTGTTTACAATTTGTGTTAATATTTCTTTCAACACCTGATTGAGTTCCTTTTCTGCTTCTTTTTGAATTTGTCTTTCCTGGAAATAGCGAGCACCTGTTGATAAGCGACGCAACGTTTCTTCTTGTTCGGTCAATGCTTTTTGGGTAAAGGCGTTGAGAGCTTTAGTTCGATCCATAAACCCTTTCACTCCCCATTCTTCACGTTGGGCCACTTTTTCCAGAAATTCGATAATTGTTTTGGTTTCTGTTTGCAAAAATTCACGCAGCTGGATTTCTGAAGAAAACAAGGTGCCAAACCTGGCTGGCAGCAGAGGAGATTGCTTCTGAATTTCCTGAATAACTGTTTCATGGCGGTATACCCTGGGGGCAACCCATTGTACATCCTGAAGTTGGGTTTCTGCAGCAGAGCCTACAAAATCGTTAAAAAGAACCTGGCTGATCACGGCTGCTATGTTATTTTCCTTGATTGTCAAAAGAGGGAAGGATTCATCAATTGCTGTTTGAGGCAGATTGGTGATTTGATTAGAGTAGGTCAGGCAATATAGATATAGAGGATTTGGCATTTAATTGACCCTTAGCTGTTTTAATTTATTATGCAGGGTTTTGTAGTCGATTTGCAACACACGTGCAGCCTGTGCTTTGTTGCCTTGGGTTTCTTCCAAAACATGCTGGATGACTTCGCGTTCCAGTACTTCGGTATGTTGTTTGATGATTTCTTTTAAGGAATACTTGTGCCAGGGTTTATTCTCCAGGTGAGGAAAGTTGGTTTTTGGAGGTTCAGTTGTTGTGACAAGTCCCAGGTGGTACTCTTGAATCTCTTCGTCTGCCAGTAACACTGCACGACGAATGGTGGCTTTCAGTTGCCGGACATTGCCCGGCCAGTGATAATCCATGATGACCTGCATGGCAGAAGATGAGATTCCTGTGACAGTTTTTTCCAGCTCATTATTCGTCATTTTTAGAAAACGGTTTGCCAAGTATGGGATATCTTCTTTGCGTTCCCGCAAAGCAGGAACTTTAATAGTAAATTCATTGAGTCGGTAATACAAATCCTGACGAAACGAGCCTTCGGTATTCATCTCAACCAGATTTTGGTTACAAGAGACCAGCACTCGTACATCCACTTCAAATGGTTTGGTTCCACCAACACGATAGATTGTTTTTTCCTGGAGGGCTCTCAACATTTTTGCCTGGGTTCCCAATGTCATATTGGAAATCTCATCAAGGAGCAATGTTCCATTTTTAGCTTCTTCGAACTTGCCAGGTTTTTGTTGTAAGGCCCCAGTAAAGGCGCCTTTTTCGTGGCCAAATAATTCATTCTCCACCAGAGTCTCTTGGATGGCTCCACAGTCTACAGCAACAAAAGGTCCTTTTTTTCGAGGACTGGCCTGATGAATCGCTTGAGCAATCAATTCTTTCCCAGAACCTGTCTCACCAAAAATGATGACTGTGAAATCAGAGGAGGCCACTTGTTGCACTTTGGCTTCTATGTTTCTTACCACCTCACTGGGGCCCATTAATTCTGGTAATGATTTCAATTTCTTGGCTTTCATATTTGTGAAAATAAATTTCCCATAATGCGAAACAGTTCCGCTATGTCTAATGGCTTTTTAAGGAATGCACTGACTTGGAGGTCAGAACAATTGTTTTTTACTTCTTCAAGGTCAAACCCGGTTGTGACAATAATGGGCAACTCTATAAAATGTTCTTGTTTTCTGATGGCTCGCATGGTTTGATATCCATCCATGATGGGCATGTGAATATCCATAAGCACTAGCTCAATATCAGAGATTTTTTGTAGTTTCTCTAGTGCTTGCTGACCATTCGGGGCAACAGTGACTCGCATTTGAGCATCGTCTTCTAAAAAAGGCAAAAGGGTGTAAACATTGCGCATATTGTCATCCACTATCAGGAGGTGTTTTCCTTTCAATTGGGGAGGGGACTCTATGTTATCAGTGCCTTCTGAGAGTTTCTGTTGATCGCGTGTTTTCAGTTCGGTCCTTAGATAATCTTCAATAGCCAGTTCAGATTCTTCGTTTTCCACAGAAGAAGGTAGATTATTTTTTTGTGGATGTTCTACCGGAAGTAGGATACGGAATATACTTCCTTTTCCCAGCTTACTTTCGAGATGAACTTCTCCTGCCAGCAATTTTGTTAATTTTTGAACAATAGACAGTCCTAATCCGCTTCCTCCAAAGCTTTTATAAATTTCTTCTCCTCCCTGTTCAAATGCTTGAAAAATTGTTTCGAATCTTTCTTGAGGAATACCTATCCCTGTATCTGCAACAATAATTTCAATTTTGGGATTAGCAGATGTTGGGGGCAAAGAATTGTTAGGCATTTCATGATTTCTAATCAACAAGGACACTTTTCCATGACTGGTAAACTTTATGCCATTACTCAACAGGTTTTGAATAATTTGTTTCAAGCGTTGGTTATCAGTATAAATGATTTCGGGAACATCATTTTCAATCAGAATTTCCAATTCCAGTTGTTTTTGATGGGCCAGTGGCAAAAAACGTTTTTCCAGCTGTTCGATCAGTGATGCGAGTTGAATTGAACTTCCCTGGAAGATCAACTTTCCTGCGTCAACTTTTGAAAATGCCATGAGATCGGTAATCATTTCCAACAGATCGTTTCCGGAACCATGAATGGTTTTTACGGCCGCCAGCTCTTTCTCATCCAAATGCCCGTTTTGGTTACGTGCCAGGAAATCGGAAAGGGCCAGAATGGAATTGAGAGGATTTTTCAGATCATGGCTAATACTTGCCAGGAATTGTTTTTTGGCCGCATAAGCTGCTTCAGCCTGTTTTTTTGCTTGAACTAACTCCTGTTCAAGCCTTTTTCTTTCCACAGAGTAGCGAATGGAGGTTTCCAGCCGGAGGTTGTCAATTTTTCCTTTGACCAAATAGTCTTGGGCTCCTTTTTTCACAGATTCCAAGGCAAGATCCTGGTCGTTTAAGCCACTGAACACCACAATTGCCGCTGCTGGAAATTGTGAATGGATTGTTTCAAAGGTTTTCATGCCTTTGCTGTCTGGCAAACCCAGATCAAGCAAAATGAGATCAGGTTCTTCTTGTTCCAGTAGTTTAATGGTAGCTCGGAGTGTTGAAGCATGCATGACTGCATCTTCAGAAAAACCTATGGATTTTAAAAGATCCAGAGTGATTTCAACATCAAAAGGATAATCTTCTACCAAAAGTATTTTCATATGATCAACTTTTGCTTTTTCTTTTAAAAATCAATCACCTCAACTCGGGGTTGGTCATATTTTCGCCCACTTGAAATGGTTTCTCCTCTTGTCAAGGCATAGGTGTCAGGAGGGGTTGTTGCTGTAACCTACAACCTCCCCTAGCCCGCTTCCGCGTACGGCCTCCTTGCCAAGGAGGGGCAATCGTTTTTACACAACTGGTCGAAAATATGATCAAGCCCTTCAACTCTTTAATATAAATCTGATTTCTCAAGAGTCGGAGCAGGAATGTTGCGTTGAAACCAATACTTTTCGATTTGAAGAATCACCTCCAGGAATCCTTCAAATGAAACAGGTTTAACAATGTAACTGTTCACTCCACTGTCATAACACTGGGTGACATCTTTCATTTCTCTGGAAGATGTGAGAGCAATGGTGGGAATTCTTTTGATACCAGGAGTGTTTTTGATTTGTGCAAGGACTTCATGCCCTGTAATGCCAGGCAGTTTGAGATCGAGTAAAATCAGGTCCGGCAACGGATACTTTTGACGATCCTGATACTCACCCCTGCCCATTAAATAATCCAATGCCTTTTGACCTGTTTCAGCAACATAAACTCCTGTTTCAAATTTTGCGTCTTGGAATGCTTCCATCGTCAACTCGATATCCAATTTATTATCTTCAATTAAAAGAATATGATTCCCCTTACTCATCGTTTCCTTCCCAAAAAGCTTCTATGGAGTTATGTTTCTTTTGTGGAAGAAGAAGTTTCACAAAAAATTGACTTCCTTCATTGGGAGCAGACTCAATCCAAACTTGTCCTTTCAGCAAATCAACAGCTTTTTTTACAATGGCCAAACCAATCCCAGTTCCTGGATATTCCCCTTGAGTCTCCAGACGATGGAAAACATCAAATATCTTATCATAGAACTCCGCTTCCACTCCAATCCCCCTATCCGACACACAAATGATCACATGTTCTTTTTCTTTGCTCCAGCTTATCT
>JANQHV010000361.1 GCA_028282505.1 SAR324 cluster bacterium
AAGTGGATTCTGCCGTATAACCAAATTTTGCACCTGCCTGAATCAATTCGGGCGTCCACACTTCTTTCAGCTTGAAGCGTTTAGAGAATTCAAGAATTTGCCAGAGATCCGATTTCGCTTCTCCTGGAGCCTTAACTTGTTGTCTCCAATGTTGTGTGCGGCGTTCTGCATTTCCATAAGCCCCCCATTTTTCAAAGATCATGGCAACGGGAAGCACCAAATCAGCAACTTGTGCGGAAACAGTAGGATAAGCGTCAGAAACGACAATAAAGTTATCCTGCTCACGAGCGGCTTTCAGCCAATGATTCAGATTTGCAGTGTTTTGAAACGGATTACAAACCTGAACCCAGTAAAATTTGATTTTTCCATCTTCCAGATCTCTCAACAATCCAAGATAAGGAGAACCAGGTTTGGGGTTGATGGTGCCAGTCGGCAGTTTCCAAATTTTTTCTGCTAACGCACGGTGCTTTGGATTTTTCACGACCATATCAGCTGGCAGTCGATGGGCAAAGGTTCCTACTTCGCGAGCGGTTCCACAGGCAGAGGGCTGTCCTGTCAGAGAAAACGCACCATTACCCGGCTGTGAATACTTGCCCAACAGCAGGTGAATCATATAAGCCTGCGTATTGACCCATGTTCCACGAGTGTGTTGATTCATCCCCATTGTCCAGAAACTGACCACTTTCTTCTTAGGATCGGCATACAGCTTTGCCAACTTTTCCAACTTCTCTGGTGGAACTTTGGATAGTTTGGAAACATATTCAAGAGTGTATGGTTCCAAATTCTTTTTAAATTTCTCAAAATCAATGGAGAAGCTCTTTCCTGCTGAGCCTCTGTTTTTCTGACCTTGCTCCAGTGGGTGGCTGGCCCGTAAGCCATAACCGATATCGGTTACCCCTTCTCTAAAGACCGTATGCTTATTGACAAAATCCCAATTGACCTTATCATTATCAATAATATATTTGGCAATATAGTTCATAATGGCCAAATCGGTCTGAGGCTCAAAAATCAAATCGTCATCAGCAAGATCAGAACAACGGTTTGTCCAGGGAGTCAGATTGAACAACTGAACATGTTTGGCTGAGAGTGTCCGTTCAGTCACACGAGACCAGAGGATTGGATGGCATTCTGCCATGTTAGCACCCCATAAGACGAAAGCATCGGTATGCTCGATATCATCATAATTTCCAGCTGGCTCATCAATTCCAAAAGTCTGCATAAAGGCGGCTACCGCAGAGGCCATACAGTGGCGTGCGTTGGGATCAATGTTGTTTGAGCGCCAACCAGCCTTAACCAGCTTCACAATCGCATATCCTTCATCAACGGTGTATTGTCCGGAACCCGCAACGGCGATTCCTGTTGGACCAAGTTCTTTGTAATATTGCTTGAATTTCGCTTCCATGACATCAAATGCTTCTTGCCAGGAAACTTCTTCAAATTGTCCCTGCTTGTGGTATTTTCCATCTTTTTTCCGTAACAAGGGCTTTTGCAAACGATCTTCGCCATACATGATTTTTGCGTTAAAATATCCCTTTACACAATTCAGACCACGGTTGACAGGGCACTCCGGGTCTCCTTTTGTCGCAACGACACGATTATTCTTGGTACCAATCATGATCCCACAGCCTGTGCCACAAAACCGGCAAACTGTTTTGTCCCACTGCAAGCTTTTATCAAATTCAGCCTGAGCCGCATTTGCATCTGTTGGAATGTCCATTCCAACAGCCACTGCAGCAGAAGTTGCCATGGAAACCTTGATGAATTTTCGCCTTGATATATCCATGCTTCCTCCTAATTTAAATTTACATTGAGGGGATGAGAAAAAATTTAAAGTTGGTTGACATCCTCTTCCTCATCAAAATAGTGATTGACCATATCAATCGAAACTATTTTGGGAACTTGTTCCAATTCTTTGATCCGTTCCGTTTCCTCACTAACATCCTCTCCTTCGACTGTGACGATGATACGCCCCTTGCCATCAGAAAAATGGACATCCAGCCAGGAAAAAACGGAAATTGATTGCATCACGTCTTCGACATTCTCCGGACGTGTTTTAATTAAAATGCTCGAAATATTCATGTTCTCTCGAACGTAAAAAGTATCTAGCGATATCTAAAACTTCTGGAAAAGGACCATTATTTCTACTCATAGTTCCAGAGCATTATGTCTTAAATTGGTTGAAATAATTGAGCCTCTTTTTTTTCCAGAGCATTATGTCTTAAATTGGTTGAAATAACGAATCTAATCCCATGCTCTACAAGTTTTGCACCTTATCTAATATAAAGCAAGATGTCTATCCGTAATTTTACGTACTTTTGATTCTACTACCGGGAGATGCGCATTTCTCTAGGGAATGCGTCTCTAGGGAATACGCCAGAAGACCATCTTGCTGTCGCTACCGCTGCTCATCAAATATTCGGATTTCTCAATAAAGCGTAAAGCTGTGATAAAGCCTTTATGCCCAGGTAATATGGAGGCTATTGTTTTTCCAGGCCACTGCATCAAAGCAATTTGGTGGTTTTCAATCGGAAGCGCAATTTGCTTTCGGATGGGATCAAAAGCAAGCGCGTTGATGGCTTCACTACTACGATAAAGTTCTTTAAACTCTCCATTCATCAAATCCCAGACAAGTAAACGACGGTCATTGCCAGAAGAAACCAATTGATTTTCATCAATGAATGCTAAACTGCGAATAGCATCTTTGTGCCCTGTTAATTCTTGGATCTTTTTTCCAGAGTTCGTTTCAAATGTGTGCAGAATGCTGGAATCCGTAGCAACAGCAAATTGTTTTTCGGAAGGAGACAGTTCGATACGATTGATGGGAGCATATTCCACTTCCTGAAAATAGTGTTGCTTTCCCTGGAGGTTTATCCTAAACACTTCGCCTCCTAATGATCCCACCAACAAAGAATCATCATTGACAAAGCGAATCGCTGTTAATAGGTCCAGTCCTGCAAAAGTAAGTGTATTTGACAATTTTTGTGTGGAAAGATCGTAGATAAAGATCACACCCTGGTCAGACGAAGCGGCGAGTAGTTGTTGATTTGGGGAGATATCGAGAGAGATAAGAGGAGCGGGTTTATCATTCCAGGAATCAGCGTGCTTGGGTAGCTGAAGCGTGTACAGTTGCTGTTTTGTTTTGAGGTCAAAAACATTCACGGTACTGACTTGTGTACCGGCATATCCTCGTCCGTTCGCATAGACACTATCCAGTACCATATGATCAGCCATGAATGAATAGTGCAGGGTCTCTGTAGCGTATCCATTTGTACTGAATAACAAGAGACTCACACCAAGCCATATTAGTAACAGACCTCGACTCTTAAAATGGGACATCCTCCACATCGTTATAGCTTTCTCATATAGATGTCTCGATACATCCTTTCCACTGGAATAGATTTTGCGGAAGGCCAAGCACAGGTAGCTTAATTCGTTTTCATACGGATCGCTCCCTGTTCCACACCAATCGCAGCTTTAGCAAGTACTGTATAAATCAGTAAACCAATTGCCCATATTCCAATAGAAATTCCTATTTCTATCCAAGTGGGAGTGTACTCAAATATCTCTCCCAGGGGAGTAGGAATAAAACCAGGAACGATCAAGCCCATTCCTTTTTCAATCCAGACCCCCACAACCATTAACACACAGGCAAACGATAAAAAGCCAATCCTTTCTCGCAAAGGGTGGATTGTCATGATAATGACTGCCACAACATTCATGGCGATGGCTGTCCAGATCCAGGGAACCAAAGCGGATTTTCCACCCAAACCAAAAAACAAATAAGCAGCGGAAGCAGCATGCTGTGTTTGGTGGTAAAATTCAGTAAATACTTCCGCAAGTAATAAAAACAGATTGATTTGCAATGCTGCGGTCACAATAATCGAAAGACGCCTGAAAATAGTGATTTTGATCGGAAACGTTGTGTACTTTTTTATAACCTGAAGGGTGAGTAGAAAAAACGCGGGCCCCGCACAAAAGGCTGATGCCAAAAAACGAGGTCCTAAAATGGCCGTATGCCAAAAAGGACGGGCAACATTTGAAGAGAGCAGAAAAGCGGTGACAGTATGAATCGAAATGGCCCACAAGATGGAAAGCATCACACCAGGAAAATAGATTCGCATATCTGGATCGCCACCCTTGTATCTGGTAAACAAAATATAAAAGGGAATCGTTAAATTGAGCAATAAGTAACCGGCGATGACGACTACATCCCAAGCCAGCATGGAAATGGGAAAATTGAACTGACCGATGAGTGGGATGATATGCCAAAATCTATCAGGTCTTCCTAAATCAACGGTGACAAACAGCATACACATCACACAAGCAGCTACCGCTAATCCTTCTGCAAGCAGGACTACATGCTTGAAATCGTCATCATGAAAAATATAGGAAGGAATCACCAACATTACCGCCGCTGCAGCAGCTCCTACCAAAAATACAAAATTGGCAATATAAGTTCCCCAAGACACTTGATCACTCATACCAGTGACAATCAACCCCTGGTCAAATTGCTGAATGTAGCATGCGATTCCAACCAAGATCAATCCGGTTAGGGTCGCCATCCATCCATAGTATAATTTGTCACCCCGCAGGGCAATTCGGATAAAATCCATCACAAAACTGAATAATCCTGCCATTGCTCTCTCCGCAATTGAATATAAATTTTTAGTCCGTAAAATACCAAAATTTGGGTTCTGTCCCTAAGTCTTCCTTGAGTCGAAAAACGGTTTTATTTTCCAAAATATAACGGATCTCGCTTTTAGGATCCAAAAGGTTTCCAAAGACTCGGGCACCCGTTGGACACGCCTCCTGACAGGCGGGTTGTTGATCTTTTCTTGTTCTCTGCACACAAAAGTAGCATTTTTCGACAACTCCTTTGGGACGTGGTCGATTTCCCAGATAGTGTGTCACCGGGTTGATTTCTTCTTGTGGAATTTCGGGTTCGCTCCAGTTGAAGTGACGTGCCCAGTAAGGACAAGCTGTCATGCAATAGCGACATCCAATACACCAGTTATAATCAATCGCGACAATACCATCTGGCTCTTTCCAGGTTGCTTTCGTGGGACAGGCATTGACACAGGGAGGATTCTCACATTGCATGCACTGAACGGGAAGATAAAATTTACCTTCCTGGGGCACCAGTTCCGGATTGTAGTAATGATCGGACTCTTCTAAATTCATACTGCCTTTGTTCATTTCAAGAACTCGAATGAACTGTACCTGCGGATCGCGACTTTGATTATTTTCTGTTACACAGGCGTCCACACATTTACGGTATCCCTTGCATTTAGAAATATTCAACGCATATCCATACAAAACATTAGGTTGTGGAGGAGTATTGTCCACCTTCACTTCGACTCCATATTTGCGTTTGTATTGTCGCTCCAGTCTGGCCAATGCCTCTTCGATTTCTTGTTTCGACATTTTTTGATAATGATCCTGAAAAAATTCGCCAACAGCATCTCCAAATTCTGTAGCATTTTCTCCAGAAACATTAGCGGCAACAGTTCCCGCAGCTGTGGTAGCAACAGCGGTTGCTCCTGCAATTCCCATTTTTTTTAATAAACTGCGACGTGTTATTCCAGTAGACGACTTCTTTGCACTTGTCATATCTGCTTGCCCCATTGTTTTTTCAGTGTCCATGATCCTCCTCTTTATTCTGATTAGGAAGGTACTTTTCCCACACATTGACATGCTTATGGTGCTTTGTGGGAACATATTCCAAACCTTTTCTCACTTTAGGCGGAGGATTGGGAGGAATGGGTTCAATGGCAGGAGAATGTGGGTTGTGACATTCTGTGCACAAATATAACTCTCGATCCCCTTTCCAGTTGCCTACTCGCTTGCCATGTCCTCCAAAAAACCAGTCTTTTTGTCTTTGAAAATGACATTGTCCACACAATCGATAGGATTGGTCAAAGTCGATGCGTTTATTCTTCAAAGAAGTCAAATAATCCCGTTGTTCCAAATGATGACAGGTGATGCACCAAAAACGCCCACCTCCATGTTCCAGTACGAGATCTTCATGATCCTCTTCCAATTCACGTTCGGTTGGATTCGGTTCTTCATCTTCATGACAATCCATACAGGGAAATGCATCTAGCTCTTCTTCTTTACGCAGCTTCACCATAAAAGCAGGAGCATGCTTTTCAAAAGAAAGAATCTCTTCCATCGGAATCGAAATTTCTTCCTCTTCCTCTTCCTCATCCTCTTCTTCTGCTGCAAATAAGGGAAACCATAGTGCACAAAAAATCAACCCGATCATCACCAGGCCAACTCGTTTTTTTCTTTCCAAAAGTGCCTTCATGTGTTTTTATTTTTTGGAGTTCTTGAACTTATTAAAATATTCTTTTAACTAAATTCCAGATTTTATAGTCTGAAATGAAACATCACATTTAAAATGAAAATTAGGGTTCAGAATCAATCGTTCACACTATATTATAATTTCAATTTATATCTATCCGTAAATCTACGTAAATTATCAAAAATCATCTCAGCATCACTGCTGCAGAAAAATTTCAAACCATATATGTCTAGACAATAATAATCTGGTAGCGTAGGTCTCTAAGCCTGTAAACGAAGGACATAGGAAGGCCGACTAATGATTAAATGCTACTTATCTGTAAATCTATAGTACGTAGATTTACGGATAGTAGATTTTTTCAAATGAGGTAGAATGTTCAGGGTTTATTATTGATGGTTATTATACAAAATCAAGGAGGATGCCGAAAATGGATATACAAAAAGAAAAGATGGTAATCAGTGTAGCTTCCTATTTTGCCATTGTGCTATGGTTTTTAATATTAGCAATATTGGCATACTTTGTACATGCCTAACAAATTTTTCCCTGCTCTAATAAGTCCAATGTCAATTGTAAAAAATCAGCTTCTGTCAAAATACCCACCAATTGTTTTTCGTGAATGACAGGCAAGCAGCCATATTTATTATCCAACAAAACTTTAACTGCAGCACACAAATCAGAATTGGGATCGACGGTGGCGATATCAGTTTTCATCACTTCCTTAATAGGAATGTGATGGTCCAGCTCATCCTGCTCTGCTTCATCAATTCCTGCTAAACGAGAAATCGTCAACGATAACACATCCCGATGAGATAACAGCCCCACAAACTGGGTTTTTTCATCAACGATTGGAATATGACGTATATGCTTTGCATTCATTAAGGTACGTGCCAGATCCAACGTTTGCATGGTATACAGGGTATAGACTTCTTCAGTCATGACGTCTTTGACTTGCATGATATTTCCTACAAATTGTTTATCAAATCCTGTGCTTTGTAACCTTCAGAACCTATTTGGAAAAGATGATTTGTCGCGAAAAATCGATCTCGTTGAGCGGATTTTTGAGAAAATTTAAGGCGAATAGCCGAGCCTATTTAACGAAAATTTTCTCAAAACAGACGCCAATGAGGCGGTTTTGCAACAGAATCAGGTTTTTCAAACAAGTTCTTACACCGAAATAAAAAGTGAATAGATTCTTATCCCAGCAAAACGAGATAAACAGACCGGATAGTCTGAAGCGAGCGGGACAGATACCCGTTCCACGTGCTTATCCACTACTTACCACAGCTTCTATCATTTTTTCTATCCGTGAATCTACGTAGATATGTTGGGATATGTTGGAAGGATGTGCAGCATTCAACATCTTGTTCAAACATCTCTATGTTGAGTTGCTAATACTTCTTCAATCATGCTTTTGACCTTGTCCGCATTCCGATTGAAGACAGCCGTTTCAATTTCTTGCAAAACCTTGGGGAAATCGGACTCATACGAATCACAAAGCTTATGCATGTTTTGGATTTGGTTGGCAATCTTGCTTGTCATGAAATGAGGAATTTCTGCCAATACTTGAAATTCTGTCAACATCTGGGCTTTTATATTATTGGGCAATGTCGCCTTCTCTTCATTTAGCTTCGTTCCTTCTCGTTTCTCATGGCGAAGATATTTCACCAGGAGGCGCACCAACTTTGTAATGTCCACTGGTTTGGTCAAATAATCCGAAATGCCTGCCTGAAAAGCGGCTTGTTGCTGTTGACGAAAAGCCTCAGCAGAAATCACGATAATAGGAATGTCCTGGACTTCAGGAATCTGGCGAATTTTCTGTGTTGTTTCAATGCCACTCATACCCGGCATAAAGATGTCCATCAAAATCACATGAGGGGGAAAACCATCTGCTGCAAGTTTTTTGAGGTGTTCAATCGCTTCTTCTCCACTACCCACTATTTCAATATCCAACTGTAGTTCACAAAACAGTGATTGGAGCATTTGTTGATTAGCTAAGTCATCTTCAACTGCAAGAACTCTATTATCTGAAGTAAAGCGTACTTCCTCCCAGGCAATTTCCTCAACAGCTGTTTTTTCCATATCGGCTTCAATCAAAGGCAGTATGATGGTAAATTTAGTGCCTTTCCCTGGTTCACTTTCCAGTTGAATGGAGCCATTCATCAAAGCAGTGAGCTGTTTGACTAATGCCAATCCGAGGCCTGTTCCCCCAAACCTATGGGCAATCTTTCGATCTCCCTGCTCGAAAGGCTCAAAAATATATTTTTGATTTTCTGGAGAAATACCAATTCCCTCATCAATCACTTGAATGAGCATTTGGTCTGCTTGTCTTTTTACCTGAATGATGACTTTTTTTCCTGCTGGAGTGAATTTGATGGCATTTGTAGTCAGATTCATCAAAATTTGATTAATTTTTGTACGATCGATGTAAATCAGCTCTGGTATTTTGGGGTCCAGTGTATATTTGAATTGAAGCTCTTTTTCCAGTGCTTGCGCTTTGTTGATATGAAAAATTCCCTGAATCAGTAGCTTAAAATTCAACACTTCTGGGATCACCTCCACTTTTCCAGCCTCAATTTTCGAGAGATCCAGGATATTACTAATCAGTTCTGATAATGCCTTACTGCTGATCTCAATATGTTTCAAGGGCTGCATGAATTCTTCAGAAAAGCCCTTCATTTTTTTGATCAAAATTTGGGTAAAACCAACAATACTATTGAGAGGGGAACGTATTTCATGACTCATATTGGCTAAAAAATAACTTTTTGCCTGATTGGCAAATTCTGCTTGTTTTTTGGCTGTTATCAATTCCTGTCGATTCTCTTCTAATTCTTGAGTACGTTGAGCAACCAGGACTTCTAAATCTTCACGGTATTCCTTCAATTCTTTTAACGAATTTTCCAATTGTACATTTGTCACTCGCAGCTCTTCAGTGCGTTGCTCCACTTTTTTTTCTAATTCCTGATTGAGCATTTCAATTTTTTGACGATTGGTATAGAGCTCCAGAAAAACACGAACCTTTGCTAAGAGAATTTCATTCTGGATTGGTTTGATAATGTAATCCACAGCTCCCGAAGCGTACCCACGCATACGATGATACTCATCAGTAAATGCTGCTGTAATAAAAATAATCGGAATATCTTGTGTTTGTTCATACCCTCGAATCATTTCAGCCACTTCATATCCGTCCATTTCGGGCATATCCACATCCAAAAGTACCAGAGTAAAATGGTGTTCCAAACACAGTTTGAGAGCCGATTCTCCAGAATTGGCTTCAATGACTTGTGCTTCTATTTTTCTCAGAAGCACCCGCAGGGCATCCAAATTTTTTTGTTTGTCATCAACAATTAAAATCTTTGGATCATTTTCTATATTCATGACAAGTTTTTTGGTTTTGAAAGACAAGCGTTAGAACTTGTTTGGGAAAGATGATGCATTGTGAAAAATCGATCTCGTTGAGCGGATTTTTGAGAAAATTTAAGGCGAATAACCAGCCTATTTAACGCAAATTTTCTCAAAACAGACGCCAACGAGGTGGTTTTGCAGCAGAATCAGGTTTTTCAAACAGTTCTAATTGGTAGGTTGAGATTTGTCGGCTTTAAAAAGCCATTCCTG
>JANQHV010000368.1 GCA_028282505.1 SAR324 cluster bacterium
TCTATGCTATCACCGAAAAAGAAATTACTCTCTACATTGATCAAACCAGGTATTTGTCAACCGTGAAGCACATTCCACATTTCAAAGGTGTTATTACTGATATCAGTACTGGAGGGATTAATGTGGCTGCAGCTAAATTGCCCCGTAATCTGGAAGAAGACGCATTACTGGTGTTTTCGATTGAGGCAGCAAAAATTCGTGGAGATTTGGCTGCACGAATTCTGATGATTGAAGACAGCGAGGGAGGGCATCACTTGCATTTACAGTTTTTCCGACTTCGTGAAATAAAGCGAATACGGCTTAATAAGTTTATCGAACAAATGAAACGGCGCACTGTTCAATGAGATCAAAGAAATTAAGTTTGCTCATCGTCGATGATGAAACAGCGATCGCACAATCTTTATTTTATATACTCCGCAAAGATTATCATGTGACTTCGGTTGCTTCTTCAGAAGACGCCTGGTCTTTACTGGAGCAGGGAGAGATTTTTGATATTTTTCTGGTGGATGAACGCTTGCCGGGCATGCAAGGACACGAGTTACTGAAAAAAATTGCGGAGCAGTACGAAAATACCATAAGACTGTTGATTACCGGATACACCGATATCGAATCATTGATCAAGGCCATTAATGATGGTCACATTTATGGCTATATCAAGAAACCCTTTGAGATTGGGGAACTACAGTATATTATCGAAAAAGCAGCCGAGTTTTATCGATTGTATATCAAAAATGCAGCGCTGACAGAAAAACTGAATCAACTGAATCAAAATCTGGAACAACGCATCGAACAACGGACACGAGAACTGACAGAATCTCAGAAGCGGTTATCCATCGTCTATGATATCACCAAAAATGTGAGTTCTACCCTGAATTTAGAGCAGGCGACGCAGTTGTTCATTCAACAGACAGTGGATGCCATTCGTCCAGATGGGTCTGGTTCCATTTTATTATATCACGAAGAAGATAATGTGATGGTGGTTTATGCCAGTCATGGCTTAGACCCCAAACACACGGGGCGCTTTGAAATCAATGTGTCTCCAGAAACGTTATACACGTATGATGTTTTTTCTACCCAGCAAAGTAAAATCTTCCCGTTGGAAGAATTGTTGCCTTTTCAAAATGAACAAACGCTGCGCCTCCACTACGGAAAATCCTACGTGCAGCAGTTGGTCGTACCGCTGGTATTTCAACAAAGATCCATTGGATTGGTCACGATTTCTCATTATACTCAAGAAAAGCCATTCACGGAAAATGATCAAAAGTTGGTAGAAAGTCTGACCCGGATTCTTGCAAATCACTTTGAAAATGCTTCCTTGTATGAGGAAAGCCGACAAAAAGAGCAGAAAATTAGAGAGATCAACGAGCGTATACAGCGTGATTTGACAGTGGCTGCAGAATTTCAAAATGCCATCTTACCTCAAATGACAGAGGCTCCGTTTTTGAAAATTGCGTCCAGGTATTTGCCGTATGAGAAAGTGTCGGGTGACGTCTATGATTTGTCTTTCAATCGTGATGGAGCCTTGAATATCTTTTTAGGAGATGCCACAGGACATGGGGTGGCATCAGCGTTTATGACCATGATGGTCAATATCGGATTGGATCAAATTCGCCCCAATTTACCTCCAGGAGAGGTGATGCGGAAACTTAATAAATTATTGGCTTCGCGTGATACAGGATTGTCCGTAACAGGTGTTTATTTGCGCATCACACCCGATGGTCAACTGGTAACCGCCAATGCCGGACATCCTCCTATCGTGATTCTACCGAAAAAAGAGAGCAATTTTGTGCTGCTTGGAGAGGGAGGATGCGCTCTGGGTATGTTCTTAGACGAAGTTGTGCCGTATGTCGATGAACACTACCACTTACAGGATGGTGATAAACTATTTGTCTTCACAGATGGAATTACAGAATGGGAAAATCGGGACAAAGAGCAATATGGTCTCAATCGCCTCATTGAATTTTTCCACGAGTACCGAAACAAAGACCTTGAAGAGTCGTTGGGAATACTATTAGGCAATCTCTTTCACTTCGGATATTCCCCAGGAGATGATGTTACAATACTCGGTTTTGAATATCAAAACCCTGGGTGACATCAACAAAGTCATTGTTCACCTTATGCCTTGAGCTTATGCTCTTCCAATTTTTCCGATCACTGGATAAAAAACCCCATTTTTACGGTTCAGGGATAGTTTTTGTCATTGCACTTCTCTTCTTTGTATTTGCCCTGGTTAACACTCCAAGCACTCCAGTCCCATCACAACTACCTTCCTCCCAAAAAATTCAAACCATTCTTGCGAAAAACCGCATTTCACCGGTGTTTCATGACAGAACAATTCAGGCTGGCCTGTATTTTGTGCACCACCAACGCGGAGAAAAACTGACCGGACTGAATGAAACACTGGGGTCGGGTGCATGTGCGATGGATTATGATCAAGATGGCTGGATCGATCTGTTCCTGGTCAATGGAGTCGGGCAAACGTACTTTTATGGACAACGGCAATGGTGGCAACAGCAAACAAGCCATGCCCTTTATCGTAATACCGGAAATGCAAAATTTGAAAATGTGACCAAGGATGCCAGACTTACTGATCCTTCCTGGGGAATGGGTTGTGTTGCAGGAGACCTCGACAACGATGGGGACCCGGATTTATTCATCACCAACTTTGGGGCAAATACCCTGTACCGTAATAATGGTGATGGAACATTTGAGGATATTAGTAAACACGCTGGTTTTGCAGGAAACCGCTGGTCCACATCCGCTACCCTGGCTGACTATGACAATGATGGTCTGTTGGATATTTATGTGGTGAACTACATTCGTTATCAGAAAGGCGGCAATACGCTGGAAGAAGATAGTGGATTCCAAATAAAATCACCTCCTTCCTTCAGTGCCAAGCTTTATGACAGTGAGGGAAACCGATTGTACCGAAATCTTGGTAATTTACAATTTGAAGATGTAACACGGGATGCTGGAGTCATTGATTCTTCAGGACGAGGACTGGCAGCAATCTGGATGGATTTGGACGGGAATCAATATCTTGATTTAGTGGTTGCCAATGATGAGAATTCTCCCAATGCCATATTTCTCAATGCAGGAGATGGAACATTCCAGGAAGCAGGCAGTTATTTTCGTTTAAACATACCTCATAGTTCCACAGGACTGGCTACTGGAGATCTGGATAATGACGAAGATCTCGATTTGGTAGTAGGCAGTGGCAGTGGATATCCAATGCATTTGTTTATCAACCAGAGGTCTCCTGTCTCCTTTCAATCAGATTTTTATTTTTCTGGAGTCCCCTTGCACGACCAAGCCCGTGAACGTGGAGTGGGTGACGAAACCTCAATCAGTTTGGCCAATCGCGGCATTGGTATGTTCGATTTCAATAACGATGGCTGGCTCGATTTATTTGTGGTCAATGGCTGGAATATTCCCGATTTGGACAATCCTGCTTCTGCTCAAGGACAAAGAAAACTGTTGTGGGTCAATCAGGGAAATGGGATACTCCATGGTGTGGAAAATTTGGAAAGCCTGAGGGATAATTTATCAGCACGTAGCGCTGTTTTTGCTGATTTTGATAATGATGGCGACATGGATATCTACGTGACTCATAATAATGATTTGGGACAGCTCCTGATGAATGAAACCAAACCACAACATTGGTTAGGCATCCAACTGGAAGGCAGCATCAGCAATCGGGATGCCATTGGCGCAAAGGTATGGTTGGGAACATCAAACAAGCGTCAATTTCAAACGGTTCGTCGAGGAGAAGGTTACCTTTCCAATAATGATCCAAGAATTCATTTTGGTTTGGGAGAAGCAGCACATGTCAAGCAAATTTCAGTACAGTGGCCTGATGGCACCCAAACCAATTATCCCAATGTACCCGTTGATCACTACATCACTATTTTGCAGGACCAACCCCAAATCAGAATGGTACAAACCACTTCATCCTTTCATGAAGCACAGACTTCCCTGAAACTCCAGCTTGGTTCAGAAAAGGCGGAAAATCGAGCTGAATATTTACGGTGGTTGGTTGAAAACAATGACATGGATGAGCAATTACGAGAATTAAAAATAGCAGTTCATGATCCAGATGCCGGTGTTCGAAAGACGGCCATTGAAATGGCAGGAAACATGGAATGGCATCAGGGAATTTCTATTTTGATTCCGGCTCTGGATGATTTAGAAGCCCCCAACCGGATTGCTGCGCTTCAGGCATTGCAGCAGTATGAACAAGATATACTGGTTCGCTGGTTACTTCGTTCATTCCATGATCCTTCTCCTCAAGTAAGATGTACCGTCGCAGAGGTATTTGCTTCATTTTTTCATGAAGAAGAAGCGGTGATCCATCGAAAATATGCAGCAATTCCTGAGTTAATCCGTCTATTGGATGATAAAAACCCAAAAGTTCGGCAATGTGCAATTCGAGCATTAGGGCATTCTGAAAATTTTCGTGGTGTGGGACCATTGTTACACTTGCTGGATGATGAGGTGGCCGAGGTGCGTCTAGAGGCCATTCGATCCCTGGGGCTGATTCGTGAACAACGTGTTGCTCCTGCGTTGCATCGTATTTTTAAAAATCCTGATCAGTCTCCGCAGGTGAAAGCCCAGGTTTTGATTGCCCTCAAACGGCTTAATGATCCAAATTGGCTGACACTTTTTAAAAATCTGCTGCCTCCGCTTAGTACAACAGACCCCGATTTCGAAAAAGTGTATATGGCTTTGGAAATTTTACATGCCATACAGGAGGATTATCAAGATGGCGTGGTGATTAGTCACCAAAGACTGCATGAAGTGGTGTTAGCCTGGCTGGGTTCGCCAGATAATCTCCTGCGATCCAACGTACCGCAAAAAATTACCCTTTCTATTTTAGAAATACTGAAAAAACTGCGCAGTTCTGATCTATTTACCGTGACGGAGCAATTGACAAATCATCAAGATGCTGTTGTTCGCCAGAATACTTATCAAATGCTGATGCAATTGGATATTCATGACTTTATAGCCAACCTCTCAGTCCCCCTGTTGCTGAAGCAGTTGGAGGATTCAGCAACCCGCTTGCTTGCTATCAAAGCACTGGCTCATTATGCCACTGAGGATGTGGTGCAAAAAGCACTTCTACGCATCATTGAAGATGATCAACAAGATATCAATAGTCGCTTGGCGGCCTTTGACAGTTTGGGATCTGGAGCAAGTCATCGAGTTTTATCAGACTACCTTTATCGAGATTCTCATGAACTCCTCCGTGCTGCCTCTCTCAAATATTGGGGAAATCAACTATCGACAGCTATGCCAAAAAGCTATACTCCTTATCCCTTGATTCACAGTATCCAAGATCCAAGCATGTTCGTCAGGCAAATCGCCGTGGAGATATTATTGAAGCAGAAGGATGCTTGGGCTAAGCAAATTTTGGATAATATTATTTTAGATGCCAATCAGCCTTTAGATATCCGTGCTCAGGTTCTGCAAGGTTTTCCAATCCATCAAGACAAGGTTCATTTAGAAATGTTGTTACGATTGGCAAGGTGGAGACACGATCCCATTTATAAAAACGCAATCTCTGGTTTAGGACAGTTCGATGACCCAAGAGCAGAGCAATTTCTATGGAAGCTTCTCAAAAATAAGAAAGAAATGACAGAAGTGCGTTGGGAAGCGGCATCAGCTCTCCAGCATCGTTCCCCCCAAGCAATACTACAGTACGTCAGATCCAAGGATAGCCTATGAAAAATCATATTTACCTGGCAATCGAAGCACGATCTCGACCACAACTGCTATGCTGGTTTCTGATTGCCTCCATTAGCGGATTTATTACGTATTTTTTTGTGGGCCAGTCCACATGGCAACAATGGACTTATCTTTTGCATACCTTCAGTGGCATGGTGTTGGGGATACTCATCATTCCATATACCATCACCCACCTTCTGCGTACTTTTAAGCTTCGGCCATTGATTTCCTTTATAACAGGCTGGGTGGGATTACTGGCATTATTTGGATTGACCGGCAGTGGCATGTACATTGCCATTTTTGGACAATCGGAATCACTACGCTGGATAGAAACAGCACATATCTGGTGTTCCTATATCACCATTATCATGCTGGTGGGGCATGTTTTATGGAAGCGACGGATGTCTTCAAAAGGATCTCCTTCTTCGAAGGGTGCCATTCCTTTAAAATGGGAGGAATGGAAATATAGCTTTCAAGGGATTCTGGCAGCAACTGCTGTTGTGGCTTTGGCAACCTGGATGTATGGTATTTTCTTACCAGAACTACCAGATCGGCCTGCTGTGGAGCCTTATGAGTTACCATACACGAATCATCCTTTCCAGCCCGGACAAACAGAGACAAAAGATGGAAATTTTGTCAAAACACATGAAATCGCTGGTTCCTATCAGTGTGGAAGCTGCCATACCGAAATTACCAGGCAATGGAGGTCATCTATTCACAGTCAGGCTGCCTCTGACCCGACTTATGTGACCAACATCAATTTTTTGGTAGAACAACGCGGAATTGCGGCCACACGTTATTGTGAAGGCTGCCATGCCCCGGTTGCTCTCCTGACCGGAGAATTGACCGAGGGAGGAAAGCATGGTGGTATTGCTGGAACAGTAGCTAATGAAGAAGGGGTGAGTTGCATGAGTTGTCATGGCATTGAAAAAGCCGTACATTTGAAAGGGGTCGGGAGTTATCAGTTTGCCCCATCAGCAGATTACCTCTTTGCTGGCGTAACAGAAAACAAGTTTTTCCAGAAAATCAATCATTTTTTAATTCGCATCCATCCTCTTCAGCATCGAACGGATATGGCCCGCAGTATTCTTGGCGCTCCTCAAATGTGTGCGACCTGCCATGAATCCTATATGGATAAAGACATGAACAATTGGGGGTGGGTCAAGTTACAGGATGAATACACTGCCTGGTTGAATGGCCCTTATTCCGGTCAGAGCGAACAATCTTTTTCTCATCAATCAATAAAACGTTGCCAGGATTGCCACATGCCACTGGTACCTGGTGATGATCCTTCTGCAAACACGAGTGGGAAGATTGTCTCCCACTACACTCCTGGAGGGAATACAGCCATCCCTACCATAATGGGGAACCGTGAGCAGTTTCTACTGGTTAAAGAATTTCTACAATCGGATAAAATACACATCGTGATTGAGGAACCCCAAAGGCACGATGCTGCCCGAAGTGAGCAGTTTCTTCACAAACCGGCTCATCTCAACAAAGAACCCCCTGCCTATCTCTACCTTGGAGAACATGCTTCCATTCAGGTCGTTGTGACCAATACAGGAGTCGGCCATAACTTTCCTGGTGGCACCATCGATATCAATCAGGCCTGGATTCAATTCCGAGTGGTGGATGCTGAGAATCAGCTGATCTATGAAAACGGCTACCTTTCTTCCAAACAAGAACTCGATCCCAACGCCTATGTCTACCAATCCATTCCAATTGACCGTTTTGGTAAGCATGTATGGAAACATGATTTATTCAATATGGTTGGAGAAAGTTTTCACCATGTTATCCCTGCTGGTAAATCTGACACGGTGGAATACTCATTCCTGATTCCTTACTGGGCAAAGAATCCACTGACCATCAGTGCGGTATTGCGTTATCGCAAATTCAATCAAGCCTATGCCAGGTGGGCTTTGCAGGATGAAGACATTGAATTGCCCATTGTGGATATGGCCAGAGACGCGATTCATGTTCCACTCCGGGTTCGCTCAGAACTGGAGGAAAAAATGGTAAATAATGGGAGACTTTAATCTGAAATTGAAAATAGTTTTGCCTTTCGTGTTGTTTATTGAGAAAGTACTAAGAGGATGTTCAAAAAAGCCTGACAGGGGGGATGTCGATTTTTTAAAATAGAAAAGTGTTTACAAAGGAAAGCTAAAAACAGCAGAAGAGGTTAGATATGAGTAATAAAGGAACTCGCAATTTTTCAGAAATCAATGACAATGATTTGTCGACTGAATCTCCTAAATTGATGGATCTTTTAAATGTGTTTAAATTAAATTTAGAAGGTGCCGTCATGGATTTAGAAGAAGCCATCCCAACACTAACTGAACCCGCTGAAACAAAATTGTTAGCTACTTATATTGAGACAGTTCGAAATATTATTTCTGAAATAGGTGGCATTGAATTTTTTGAATATTCCAGAGAGCATTATCAAAAACAAATGTTAGTGTTAAGGAAGCATATCGATATCTTTAAAGGATTATCAGTATTTGAAATAATGTTCATTGCCCAAGAAATGCAAGAAACCACACTACGAGCTGAACTGAATTATATCATGAAAAAAGGAGAACCCGTCGACGGAGTATACTTTTTAAACAAAGTAGCAGCAGATGGAAAAATAGTTGATACTGTAGAAATCACCGAAGATGGCAAAAAATTTTCACTTGGTAAAGACAGATTAATTGGACATTATGCTTTTAGTGATAAAGAATACTTAGCATCCAATTCTACAGTCAAAGTGATACATGATGTCAAGGCATTCAAAATTGAAAGCAATAAATTTCATGAGCTTCTGAGAAGATTTCCACAAATTTTAACAAATATTCATGAAAAGTTGAATCAGATCAAGGACAGCAAACATGAAAAGCATGAGTAAGTGTTCCAAATGAGAATAGAGAATCTGATTCCAGGCATCTTCTTGAAGCGATACAAACGTTTTTTTGTTGATGTACAGTTGAAAGATGGGACAGTGGTGACAGCCCATACCAATAATACAGGCAGCATGAAGTCTTTGCTGGGGCCTGGCAACTCCGTATGGTTAGAACACCATGATGATCCAAAAAGAAAATTGAAATACACCCTCCACTTGATTGAGGTTGCCCAACATGCCTTGGTTTGTGTGAATACTCAATTGCCCAACCGCTTGGTTTTTGAAGCCATTCAAGATCAAAAAATACCTGAATTTCAAAAATATGATTTACTCAAAAAGGAAGTCAAGTATGGGGAGCAGCGTTCCAGAATTGATATCTATTTGGAACAGAATCAGGTCCCAGTCTTCATTGAAATCAAAAATGTCACTCTGGCAGAAGAGAACTTACCAAGAGTTGCGCAATTTCCAGATGCCTCTACGGAGAGAGGCCGGAAACACTTGAGAGAACTGGCTTTAGAGGCAGAAAAAGGACATCGTGCGGTGATGCTGTATCTGGTCAACCGTACCGATTGTGATAGTTTTCGATTGGCAGACCATATTGACCTTCCCTATGTCCAGGCATACGAAGAGGCTGTTCAACAAGGATTGGAAGTGTTGGTTTACCAATCTGACATTTCCATCCACAATCATGGTGCTACCCTCCAAATTGGCAAATCACTGCCTTTCTTCTAAAAATAAGAACATGACCATTCCATCATTTTTTATACCAATCCAGAGTATCAAATCAGATGCCGCACTGCGACCAGGCAATCGAGGAGAGCGCAAACTGCTGGTAACCGAGCTTTATGAAACTACAGAAAAAATAGCAGAGGATCTGGTATGGCAACCTCCAGCAGTGCAAGAAAAGTGTTCCGTCCAGATAATGGATAAGACAGAAGTGGCTGTCTTCAATCAGCATGCTTCTCAGGATAGACACTACCATAAAATTGGGACAGAAATGTATGAGATCCTTGAAGGAACCATGACAATCCATGTAGGAGAACACGATTACTCCCTTCAAGCAGGGGACATGATAGTCGTCAATCCTGGTACCGTGCATGAGGTCAAACCGGAAGGTACTCAATTTATATGCCGGGTGGTGACTGTCAATTGCCAAGGAACTCGGGATAAGTATATTGTGACATGAAAAAACTACTAGAGATTTTACTTATCCATTCTTTTAAGGATCTGGTACGCTACAAGTCCTTTCTTTTCCTGATCTTTATCATTTTTCTAGCTGACCGCATTTTACGGCATTATGTCCAGGTGGATCGCTCCTCACTGCAACTCAGCTATCTGAAAGAAGTGGGTTTGCAAGCGGCTCCCTTTGTGTTTGAAGAGTTTCCTGGCATTTTTGCCCATTGGCTACTGGAACCACGGACTTTGTTGGTGATCGTGGGCTTATTTTTGTTAAAACAGTTGATTTCCATGTGGCCTTCCAGCGATATGCGTAAAATGCATCGTCAGGAACGGGGAAAGTTTGGTCTTTGGGATTCGTTTCGTTATTTGCAGTGGTATCAATTTTTATGGGATGCCATTGCGGTAGGAAGCATCTGTGGTGTGTTATTTTTTTGGTCAGGGATTAGTTTCATCATTTGCCGCCAAGGCTGGTTGAAGCTTCCCTCTCCTCTTTGGCTTGTTGCTCTGGGAGGATTGGTGTTCTTATCCACCCCCATTGCTATGGCTGGTTTTTCTTATTCATCCAAGTTGGCCGTCTTGTCAAAAGGCAGCTTTTCCAAGCGGCTCTCTTTATTTTTTAAGTTATTGACGGATTGGCAAACATTTTGGAAATCCTGGCTTTTTTTTCTGATTCGGATCATAGTGGAAGGAACGTTTGTGGCCATCATTCCGGCAGGATTGATTCTCACCCTGGATAACTTCTGGCTTCGCTTATTCCTGGCAGGGCTTTCGGCAACTCCTGTGTATTCTTATGTGAAGATGGTTTCATTCAAGTTCTTTATTGAAATCTATCGTAATGATTCCCTGGTCTATGAAGAATACAAGACTTATTTGACGACACAATCAACGATAACTGTATAGGAACATAATATGTCAACAACTTTAGCATTTGATGTATATGGAACTCTGATCAATACTCATGGTGTGACAGTGGCTCTGAAAGATTATGTGGGAGAACGAGCTGATGATTTTTCTCGTTTGTGGAGGGAAAAGCAGTTGGAATATTCGTTTCGCCGTGGCTTGATGCAAAATTACCAGCAATTTTCAGTTTGCACCCGTCAGGCTTTGGATTATGCCTGTCTTTTTTATAAAGTGTCGCTTACAGAAGAGCACAAGCAACGCTTGATGCAGGAGTATCGTGTGTTACCAGCCTTTCAGGATGTCAAAGATGGGCTGACACGGGCTCAAGAAGCAGGCTTCCGTATGTTTGCCTTTTCCAATGGCAGCACCGATGCTGTGGAAATGTTGCTGCAAACCGCAGCAATCCGCCATTATTTCGAAGGGGTGGTCAGTGTCGATTCTCTAAAAACTTTCAAACCCAGTCCAGCCGTCTATTGTCATTTTCTGAGAAGCACGGGTTCGTTGGGAGCTGAAGCCTGGATGATTTCCAGCAATCCTTTTGATGTCATTGGTGCTGTTTCTGCTGGAATGAGAGCTGCTTGGATCCAACGCTCACCCGAAATGATTTTTGATCCCTGGGAAATACAACCCACCCTGACCCTGGAGAGTCTCACTCATTTAGCAGAGCAGATCAAACAGTAGTGTCGTCACCTTCCTTGTGGAGTTTTGTCTTGCTTTGAAGAAAATGAAGGCAAGCCTGAGTATTTTGGTTGAACCACCCTGAAAGGTTAAAATGATTATTGAGGATCAAAAATAAGTTTTGGTAAAAATAAGCGGAGTTCTTACCGTTCACCTTGACGGGATAGAAGGGGACTGGTTTGTTGGCCACTTTCAATTCCTGAGGAATATTCTTCAACAGGGCTTTGGTTTGATAGGTTTGTTTGACACTCTTTTTTAAATAATCGGCATAAGGGTGCTCACTCTTATTAAGGAAACTTTGTAATACCGTCAGATACGGCAGATGGTATTTATACTCAATGTCACATTTTAGTGGAAATCTATTGATAAAGGACTGGTCATATCCAAATAAAACAGGAACCAAACCAATACAAATGATCACATCAACCAGAGGATTGGACTTATATTTTGTAATAAAGCACGCATGCTCTTCAAATAATTGAAATTCACGCCCTTCATTTTTGGATATGGCATTCACTCGAAAGCCAAGCTCCTTCTTGCGCAATTCTGTGAATAATTGAGTAAAACATAGTTGGAATTGAGCGAGAATCTCAAAGTCTTGATCAAAAAAATCAAAAACTTCCTGATATTCATCCGTAAATTTGATCAAACGGTATTTAGTCACCGGATGTTTTTGTTGAATATAATATTTTTCCTGCACATTAATCGGTGTCAAATATTTCAGAAGAGACCGATCTTGTTGGATCGTTTCGGCATGTTGGGCCTCGATCATTTTTTTATTACTTTTTTCTTCAGTCACACGCATTATTTTTCTGGCTTCAATCTTTTTATAAACCTGGTTGATGTCAGGGTTTTTTATGGAAAACACACCAGATTTGACCATATCCACAAACCAATTCTCTGCAAATTCACTGATATTTTCCGATTGAATCACAGATTTTAAGACTTTCAGATTGGCCAATGCTTCAGAGTGACTGGGGGAAGGCGGGATTTTTGCCAACTGTTGGATATAATCCAATGTCAATTGCACGTTCTTCATGACCCTGGTTAATGTGGAAGGAGACAACAAAAATAAATCTTCTTTCACAACATTGCTCTCCATTTGAAATTCCGTATCATCGATCAATTTTTTGATAGAGGGCGTATCCATTTGAGGATTTTTATAGATATAGGCCAAAATAATTTTTTTATAGATTCTTAGATGACCCGCATCTTCTTCATTGAAGATGATCTGACAAATGTTTTCAATGAGATATTCCCATTTGTATTTTGAAAATGAATAAATCCCACGATGAAGCTGAAGTGCCTGATAAATTTTTACGATGAGAACCAATCGTTCTTGTTTATCCGTAATAATCTGATTGGTCAGATGTTTTCTATTATCAGATGACAGAATGGCCATCAAAATATATTCCTGTTCTTGTTCTAGATCCAGACCGTGGTGCTCTGCCTGGCGTTTGATGAAATCACTGTTGAATAATTTCAAATAAAATTTTGAAATTTCTTTTCGAAATAGAAAAATGTCGCCGATTAATCGAGAATCCTTAAAAGAAGCAATCATATTCTCAATTTTTTCATGGAGTTCTTTATAATAATTAGAAAGTTGGAATATAAACGCAATGGCTACCTTATCCTGTTTTCGAATTTGCTGCATGAGAATTTGTATAAACTTGGTAAAATCCGAAAATTGTTCAAAATATCCCAACTCTTCTGTGATGAAGTATTTTTTTTCGTTCTCAAATTGTCTGAAATTTTTGTAAGTATTGACGATAATAGCCGTAAGCTCTTTATTCAAGTCACCACGCTTGTGGGCAGACACAAGAATTTTCTTTAATTGATCCACTTCAATATCCGCATATTCAGCAATCAATTGCTTGAGGGGTTTATTAGGACGCTCTATAATTTCGCGCAGGGAAAAATCCAGGATTTTTTCAGAAATCAGATGACCTAAATGGCTTTCATCGGATAACCATTCCTCCGTTTTCACTGGAGAGTGGCTGGCTGCTTTTTCTTCTGGTGAAGAATCTGAGAGAATGGCCTCCAACATACCTTTCAATTGGAGATACTCTTCGAAATACCAATGAACGATGCTGGTGGTTGTTTGTATTGCCAGCTCAGAATCTTCTCCCGTTAACTCATCTTCTTCTTGATAGTGGGCTCCTTCATTGGCAATATCTTTGACAAAGTGCAATTTTTTGATAATGATTGACGGTGCGGCTTTGTTTGCCTTCAATTTGTTAATAATGCTGGCCAGGCCTCCTTTTTTTGGTATGTTTTGTCCTTTGATTTCTTTTTTGTGGATGGTGGTACAAATGTTTTCTATCAAACGACGACAATGAACAACGGCCCCAGAAGGATTCTCATAACAAATTTTCTTTGCCTGGATATATTCATTTTTGATGAAAAGAATGTCTTTGTTGATTTTATTATCAGGATGAAACTGGCTTTCCATACTCTTTTTAGATCCAATGATTCTATAGTGCTCAAGAAAAGTTTTTTCCAAATGATCTTGTTTTTGCTGTACAACTCGTTCCAGCTCGCAACTGGAGTTTTGGAAATGGGATTTGAGAAGTGAGAGATGATTTCAACAGCCTGAAATTGTCCCTCCCCTTACCAAGGGAGCGGGGCCGACCTTCGGTTAGGAGGGGTTGGTGCTATCAACCTAAAACCTCCCTGAAACAAAAGTCGGCCCGGTCCTCTTGCCAAGGAGGGGAAATCGTTTTTGCACAACTGGCCGAAAATATGATCAAGCCCCAAAAAGGTTCCTAAAAGTTTGAAATATCATGAATAATTTTTTATGTAAATTAAGAACCTGTTTGAAAAACCTGCTTCTGCTGCAAAAAATCGACTCAACGAGATCGATTTTTCGTGTCGAACCATCTTTTCCAAACAGATTCTAAAACATAAATTATAAACAGATAGGGCTTTTGTTGTCAAACAGCAATCACCAAACCAAGAGTTGATCTTTCTTAAACAATCTTGGGAATATTTGAGATAAATATCAACAGCATCAGATGGCATTAAAGATTAAATACCACTTTGTTCCTGATGGCAATATTGCAGCTCTTGAACATTTGGCACCCGATGTATTTTATGTG
Organism: SAR324 cluster bacterium; assembly: GCA_028282505.1. Taxonomy (GTDB): domain Bacteria; phylum SAR324; class SAR324; order SAR324; family NAC60-12. The sequence goes on from JANQHV010000368.1 coordinate 14,458, forward strand.
GGAGTCGGTTCCATCCATCATCCCCAGGTGTTCGATCACCATGCGGGTCAGGCAGGCACCGACACGACCCCTGCCGCTTTGATCTGGGATGCACGAAAACAGCTATATGAAAGTGCAAAATCGTTAGAATCGCTTACCATTTATACCCATCGTAATCCTCAATGGAGTGCTTGTTGGGGCATCATCCTGCTGGAATGGATTCTGAATGGACAGGAATTGGAAGAAACCAAAATAACGGCACTGAATACTTACAGCAGTTTTGTTTTATCCGGATATAATCCTTCGGAAGGCCCGGTCGAGCAGTCACTCATTGCCGTCTATTCCAGTGTCATGTCAGAGATTGAAGAAAAAGAACGGGATTTCGATGTTCGTGATTTAAAAAAAATCCAAACGGCTTATCAATTCTTTTCGTTTTGTTATCAGCAATTCCAAGATTACTCTGACCTCAAAACAGGGCATTTTTTTAGAGATGACGGCCCTTATGGAAAAGCCAAACTGCATATCCGTGAAGACCATCAAGTTTACTTAAGAGACCTCCAAAAAGGTTTTCGATTCACAGCATTATTGGAACACCGAACTGGAGAAAAATTGCGGATTGATGGGCTTAAAATTGAAAAACCCTTGTCTCGACTATTCAAGTTTTGGGCTCGTAATGATCGTGAACATAGTTTTTCGAAAGCAGGATTTCCACTTACCTGGGTCCAGTGGGAACCCAACAACTGGGTGCTGACCGTCAATCCCACCAGTGGATATCACTTAAAAGGGCTGGGAGAGTTTCTTACCAGAGAAGAACATAGAATGATTGCTCCCCCCCTCGATATGCTAAACCGTGAAGGGTATGATAGCCCCAACCCCTGGTATGATGCCCGTAACTCCCCAGGAGAATTTACCATTGTGGCTAGTCCTCATGGAGGGACTCAAATGTCCCCCAGGCAAATTGAAAAATTATTGCGCAGATGGTTCAAAGTGCGACACTGGCAATCGGCTAAGACCAAACCGACCTGGTGGAAAAACAATTTTGCTTACTTCAGTGTTGCAGCCTCTCTGATTTTGTTAGCTGGAACCCTGTATTTGCTCTATCCCAATTTAACTGAGCTGGAGTGTGATAGGCGCAGAGGTCTTCCAGAACTCCAAGTCAGTCAAGGAAAGCACTATGCCATTGTCATTGGCATCAATGACTACAGTCAATCTGAAATGGAAGATGGGAATCCCTGGGATAATTTAAACAATCCTGCGAGAGATGCCATTAGGATCATGTGGTTTTTGGAAAACAAATTTCATTTTGAGCCTGTGCAACCAGGAGGAAGCCTCTTGATGGTTAACGGAGCAACTCATCTCAGGCTCTCTAAAAGTATTCAAAATTGGTTTGAAACGGTTAGCCACACATTAGATCAAACAAGGTTCTCTCCCTCTCTGGGCAATATCAATGTGCAAATTCAAAAACTGGCCGAGTCCTTGACCGATCAGGACTCCTTATTGATTTATTTTGCGGGGCATGGTTCCATGTCGAAATCATTGGGCACGTGGATTCCATCAGATTTCAAGCCTGGGGAAGATATTTCATACGACCGGATTGAAGGCATCTTAAAACGGAGCGATGCCCGGCATATTTTGGTTGTGGCTGATTCCTGCTACTCTGGAAAATTTCTGGAAGAAGACATCATGCGCGGAACCGAGGACTATGGAGATACTACAGCCGATGAAAACACCAAAGCCTTGTATCAATTGTTTTCCAGGCAGGGCCTGACTGCAGGATTTTTAGAACCTGTCTCTGATGGAAAGCGAGGGGAACACAGTCCATTTGCAGGATGTTTCCTAAGATCACTGCGGAAAAGCAAGGAATTCCTCTCAGCTCACGCCCTTTTCATTCAAATCAACCAATGTATGCAAAAACAAAGCTCTGTGCAAAAAGTCCTATTTTCTCCCAAAAAAGATTTATGTGACCAGGGAGGAGAATTTATCTTCCGAAAACGAAGTTTATTCTAATCAAAAAAAGGGGACAGATTTATTTTTAAATCTTTTAACTTTAAAAAATAAACCTGTCCCCTTTTTTAGTAAACACTTGACGAAAGAGTTATCTTATAATAGAGTAACCAATATGGTTCTATTTTGGTTCTTCATGCAAGGAGATCGTTATGCCTACCATCACACTGAAAAATATTCCAGAGCAGCTTCATAGAAAACTTAAGCAAAATGCTTCTCACAATCATCGTAGCCTCAACAACGAAATTATTGCTTGTCTTGAAAGCTCAGTCCATGCCTCTCCGATAAACAGTGAACTACTGTTAGCACGTGCTCGTACGCTCCGCAGCCAAATTTCAGGGCACTTGACAGAAGAAACTCTTGCTGATTTCAAAAATCAAGGACGGCTATGATCGTTGTTGATACAAATGTAATTGCCTACTTTTGGATTCCTGGAAGTTATACCCAAGAGGCAGAAAAAGTTTTTCAAATTGACCCCGAATGGAAAGTTCCGTTATTGTGGAAGTCTGAGTTACGTAATGTTTTAATCAACTATATCCGGCATGAGTATTTGACATTAGATGTTGCCATACAAGTCATGTCCGATGCGGAAGCACAATTGAAGCTACATGAATTTTCCGTCACTTCTACAGATGTTCTTCGCTTTTCAAGTCAATCAAAGTGTGCCGCCTATGATTGTGAATTTGTTGCTTTAGCAAAAGATTTACAGGTCTCTTTAGTCACAACAGATAAAAAAATTTTATCAGAATTTCCAGATGTCGCCATTTCAATGTCACGTTATATTGCCCAAAACAAGTGAGGCTGGTAACTACAACAACAAAGGAGACTTGTCTTGAAATCCTACTATTAATGACGAATGGACATTAATCGATACGCTCGGATATGAAAACCTGATTATACAGGTGCTCAATATTATTGAGAATGCGACACCGCCTTTCACTATCGCTGTTTATGGGGGATGGGGAACCGGCAAAACCAGTATCATGAAGCAACTGTTTTTCAGAGCAGGAGGACAGATTTCTTCCGTTCTCTTGCCATTTTCGGAAAGTCCCGATAACGAACAACTGGAAGCAGCAACACTGGAGAAAATCAAGACACTCCGCAAAGCACACACACCAGAACTGGTAGCCGTTTGGTTCAACCCCTGGGAGCATCAATTTGAAGACGAACCCATCATTGGGCTCTTGCATGAAATTCGGGAAAATTTTAATTTATTTTCCAAAGTCGAAGAAGAGGCCAAAAAACTCGCCGAAGTCACCGTCAGGAGTGGCCTTGATATTCTATCCAGTATCATCAGCAACTTGAAAAAAATAAAGATCGACCCCGGTAAAATTGAAAAACATGGCGAAAATTACGAAGAGAAGCATTTTCAAATCAAGAGTTCTTCTCAACGCTTCCGTCTGCTATTTGAAAAGGCCATTGGCAAATTGATCGGCAAAGACCGTAAGGCATTGGTCATCTTCATTGACGACCTGGACCGCTGTTCGGATCAAAATGTCATCAGACTGATTGAAGGCATCAAACTTTATTTTTCAACGTCCAATTGCATTTTTGTTTTTGGCATGGATCAATACAATGTGCTGAGAACCCTGGAAAAATTCAACATTCATAAAGATTATCTGGACAAACTCTTCCAATGTGTCATCCGGGTACCTTTGAGCAAAAATTATGAAAAATTCATTGATGGCATTATCCAGGAGTATTTTGAAGATGTGGGGGCCAATGAACTGGTGCCCGTACTCTCAGACATTTTAGAAAAGAATCCAAGAAAAGTGAAAAACTTCCTCAATTCGTTCAGAGCTTACTGGGACATGTGGAAACAAGAGGAAGCAAAGCAAAAAACCGGGGATTTAAAAATTGAAATTTTTGCTTTGTTCCATTTGTTGAGAATCCACTTCGAACCAATTTTTACCATCTTGGAAAGAAATCCAGAGTATGTTCACAATTTGGCAAATGTGTGCAAAAATAATGCTCCTGACCAAAAAGTCGAACACATGTTTCAAAAATATTTGAAAAACCCCATTACCGAACAAATCACGGTAAATACTGAATCTGAAACTCAAATTATCTTACCTGATAAACTGGATAAAGAAGAATTGGAGTATATGGAAGATATCTCGTTTAAATACGAAGCTCTGGAAAAATTCAAAGAACGCTTTGTCCAATATTATGAAGACGATCCAGCACAGTTTTCTCCCGAAACCGTCAGCATCTACCTGGGAGTGATTGAAAGCGATTGAACATGAATCAAGTCCTGCAACCTGGTTTTAAAGAAACCACAGAACAACAACAATTTCGTCAAACGTATATGGATAAAATCCATGCGATCTATCAGTTTGATGAATCTCTGGGAATTATGGATTTGGGGCAGGATAAAAAGATCTCCCTGCAGGACATTTACGTTCCTCTCCGCTTTGCCCAACAGGAATTAAGCGAAACGAGGGATTGGGATATTGAAGGAGATACGCTTTCTCTGCTGAATATCCTGGAGCGTTCAAGACATATCGTTTTATCAGGGAGGCCCGGCAGTGGAAAAACCACTCTTTCCAGAATGATGATCAACTTGCTTTCATCAAGAGCCTTAACGGCGTTAGCGGAAAAATGCGGCAGGCGGTTGCCTCTATACTTCAAATTACGGGATTATCAAATCAGTCATCTTGTTTCGGCAGAGGAATTGTTCGAAGCGTTTATAACGTCCCAGGGACGAACACTGGGACTTGCCCTTTCACGGGAACACCTGGAATTTTATCTGAAGCAAGGCTGGTGCTTTCTGATTTTTGATGGTGTGGATGAAGTAGGAGGATTGAAAAACCGTCTAAAAATTAGGGAGTTTGTCCTGAAGTATTTCACCCGTTTTCACTCCGAAAACTACATTATCGTTACCAGTCGCCCTTCTGGACTGGAGAATGTCCCTTTCAGCAGTTATCTCAATGAAAAAGAACAACACGAGTCTCTGCATTTATTAACCTCCTTTTATACCGACTCCTTCAACAAATCCCAGGCTCGGGAATTCAGCCAGAAGTGGTTCACTTTGCGGGAAGAAAATCCAGAAATTGTCAAAAAGAAGAGCAATGAATTTCTAGAATCTATCGAACAGATCAAAAGCCTTTCTGTCTTGAGACGACGGCCCGTTTTTTTAACCATGATGGCTCATATCCACACTACAAAAGGCAAATTACCACATTCACGAGCAGCTGCTTACGAATATATGGTAGAAGCATATATCGAAAATATTGACATCACCCGCAGACTGCATAAGGACCTTTATCCTGAGGAACACTATCATGAATGGAGTTTTGAGGATAAAATTAAACTCTTGCAGGGGATTGCCTACAAATTTCAATTAACTGGAAGCTCCGACAAAAAAAAGAACGATGAGGAATCTCTGATTGTTGTGAACCGGGAGGAATTGTTATCGATCATCAAAGCTATTATTGAAGAAAACAAAGAAAGCTGGCAAACGATTCTTCCTGGGCATGCTGAGTCTCTTCTTGGATTTTATTTGACCCGTACTGGACTGCTGCATGAACCGGAAGACAACAAAGTCCAGTTTTCCCATTTGAGCTTTCAGGAATATCTGACCGCCCGTTTTATTTACAGAAAAGTCATTGACAACTATTTCAGCGCACTTGCTATTATTAAAGATGAAATCATGAGCAGGCTAACAGAAAAAATGTATGGCCGCTGGAGCGAGGTCATTTTGCTCTTTTTCAGTCTCAGCAAAGCCACAACAAACGATACGTTACGTGCCATTCAACAGGAATTGAAAGCTGATGAAGCAAAACATCAAGAGCGGATTGGTAACTTCCACAGGCTAGTGCTAACTATGTTGGATTCAGAAGAATACGGAATTAAAGAATCAAACATGCCTTATTGGGTCGAACAGGTTTTTGAATATATGGTTAGGTTGGATATGAATAATCCAAGAAATGAGGGCCGAGCTTCTGTAAACAAAGGTTTTGTTTTGATTCAGACCTATTTCGGTTCAACAGAACGCTCTTGCAAAATTCAGCTTGCCGAAAAGACGCTGAATGAATTATTTGACAGCTATTTCCAAGCTATTCAGCAAGATAATCACAATACTGACGCTATCAAAGGCCTGGAAAATACTATTTATGCGATTACTTACGATGCCAGAGTAGCGAATCAATTTAAGGCAAAAGCAAAAGAAGCATTACCAGTGATATTGGATAGAAATTTCTTTGATTTCCAGTTTATTGCATGTGCGGAACTTTTGACTTTTTATTTTAATGAGTTTTCTCAAACAGTGGCTGATACCTATACAATTGATGAAGCAATCATTTGCAAGCATTTAATGAGTTTTTCTATTTTTAAGGAATTTTCAAAAAAAGAGAGAAAGGACAATTGGAAGCTTCAAATAGCGGAATGGGCATGGCTAGTTGAAAAATGGTTTGTATTTTCGTTGTTAAATCATCTTTATTTTGCACATAGTCAAGCAAATCTAAAAGAGCTATCTAAAATTAACAAGAACAGTTTATTAGAATTATTTAATGCAGAGATAAGCAATTTTTACAAGCGGAACTGGTTTTTAAATATTTGGCATGGATATCCTGGTGGCTTCGAGTGTGCAGAACAAAAAGTATGTGGCCTCGAACGTTTTAGAGCAATTTCCATACTCGTCTCTAAATCTCTTTTCACAGAGACAGGTGGTCGTCTTACAGAATATGCAACTCCAATATCCACCAAGGCAAGGAAGGTCACAGAGTTTTATAGTGGATATCGAGGAATAGAAGCAGGAGATTCACCTGACTGGTTGAAAATACTACTCTCTTCTTTATTATTGGCTGATGCTGATATCAAATTTGAACAGGAGTATCGAAAACTTCCAATTCCCTGGCAAACGTATCATGAGTTTGAAGAATTTAATCATTTGATCAGCCAGCCTGAGTCATTGTATGATTACTTGTTGGAAAACTGTGAAGAAATCATTGATAAAACTGAGTTTTTAAAGCAGTATCGTGAGTATGATCAAAAGCCCTATGCCATGAGCAAGATGGTCAAAGAAATTCTGGACAGAGGTGAGCAGTATTATCCGACTTTTTCCAATGAAGAGGCGATGGAATTGAGCATAAAATTATTGAATGAATTTTGTGAAAAAGAAGCAGAATCGTTGAGGAGTCAAGAAAAGCTTTAGCTTTTTACCGTCATGTAAAGTGCTGTCAGTCAGTTCTGCGCTATCATTAGAGCATCGCCCATGCAACATTTCGTGACAAAATGATGGAACGACCTCAACAAATAGATTTTTCGTCTGGTCGACACTACGATTTTTTGTGAGGTCCGACCTTGCAAAGATTATCATTTATAAAGGTGACAGCAGGTGAAGGTATATCTTGATAATTGTTGTTTAAATCGACCTTTTGATGACCAAACAAATTTAAGAATCCATCTTGAATCAGAGGCAATTAAGGTGATATTTCTTTCATGTGAACAGGGGCATTGGGATTTAATCATCAGTGTCGTCAGTAAATATGAAGTTGCCAATACACCTGACAATGCCAGAAGAAAACAACTAGAGTTGATGATTGAAATAGCCGATGATATGATTGAAATTAATGAGAATATTGAGAAAAGAGCAAAACAGTTTGAAATTTCAACTGGAATGAAAGCGTTTGATGCATTGCATCTTGCTTGTGCCGAAACAAAAGCTGATGTATTTTTAACAGTCGATGATCAGTTTTTGAAAAAAGCTCGATCAATAGAAAACTTGAATGTACAAGTCGAAAATCCATTGAAATGGGCGGAGAAGGTACTTTAATGCAAACAGTTCAAAATAAAAGTGATCATCAGATAAAATTATTAGGATATCAGATTCTAAAAAACGAGTTAGGAATAAGTGGCCTGATTCGTTTTATGCAACAGTTTGATACAGGACATGGAAATTATGTCAAGGATCGTGAAGAATGGCAAAAAGAGTATGATGTAGATTCTCTCGTAACAGCGATTAATGACTTGAAGTAACATATCTGACGTTTGAATCAGAAAAACAAATTGATACATTCATGCGCCTTTGTGAGTTGCGACACGAAAAAAGATCGAATAGATCAGCGGAATCACCACAAGGGTCAAGAGAGTGGAGATAATCAAGCCACCCATGATGGTCACGGCCATCGGTCCCCAGAATTCGCCACTGATGGCTAAGGGAAACAGGCCCGAAACGGTCGTGATGGTGGTGAGCAGGATCGGAAAGGCACGGCGTTGTCCGGCAGAAATGATCGCTTCTATTGGGGGTTTACCCGCTTTGAGGTCCACATCGATTTGTTCGAGCAGGAGAATCGCATTATTGACCACAATGCCCGCCAGACTGATCACCCCCAAAAAGGCTAGAAAACCAAAAGGATAGTCCACCAAAAACAAACCGAGGATGATGCCTAGAAATGACAAAGGAATGGTGACTAAAATGATGATCATTTTACGAACATTGCCAAATTGCATGACCAGGATCATCACCAGCAGCGCCAGGGCAATGGGCAACTGATCCATGATGCTTTGGTTGGCTTCCTGACTCTTTTCTGCTTCTCCACTGAAAATCACACCATAACCCGGATCAAACTTCATGGCGGCTGCTTTGGCTTCGACTGCATTGAGGATTTCAATGGCAGAACGATCACTGGAAAGATAAGCTTGGATGGTGATGGTGCGGCGACGGTTGAGATGGCGGATTTTACCAGCTTCCCACTTCAACTGGATATTGGCCACTTGCAGCAAGGGAACTGACGTTCCCTGCGAAGTGGGCACATTCAAGTTTTGTAGATACTGCAAAGAAGTGCGCTCTTCTTCTGGAGAGCGTATGATAATGGGAATGGATTTATCCCCTTCCCGAAATTCGGTCAAAGTGCCTCCGACAAAACTTCCGGCCAATACTTGAGCAATAGATTGGGTGCTGACTCCAATGCGGCGAGCCTGATCCTGGTTGATGTCAATGCTCAGTTTGGGCACCAAAGCGCCCCAGTCATCACGAATATCCCGCACTCCCGCTTCGGTTTCTAATAATTCTTGCACCTGTTGTGTATAGGCATAGAGTTTGGGCAGGTCTTTGCCATAGACTTTCAGTTGAATGGGAGCACCCACTGGAGGACCAGAATCCAAAGACTTGACAATTGCACCAGCAGACGGATAGTGCTGTTTAAAATAGCTGCCCAGTTCTGCCATCATCTGTTCGGTCTCTTCAATGGTATGGTTATTGATGACAAATTGCGCATAATTGGAGGTCTGCTGCTCCCCACTGGCCGACATGTGAAAACGAGGACCGCCTTTGCCAATGTAGAGAGCCATGTTACTGATTTGATCGGCATACTTTTCTAAAAGATCAGCTTCTACCTGCAATACTTGCTGACGGGTTTCTCGATAATCGGTGCCTTCTGGTAAGTAAAAATCAATAATAAATTGAAAACGATCCGAAGGAGGGAAGAAAACATTCCGTATGTGACCACTCAGTTGCATGCCTGCCATGAAGACAAGAACGACGCCCAGCAAAGTCAAATAGCGGTACTGCAAACACCAACGCATCAACTTGGGGTAAAAGCTTACAATACGAGAAGACTGGCTTTCTTTTTTCTTTTTCGATTTGAGCAAATAGGCACATAAGACGGGAATCAAGGTCATGGCCACAAAAAAGGAAGAAAGCAGTACAATTCCTACCACAAAGGTAATGCTGCGGCAGAAAATCCCCACGGCCGACTTTGCCAGAGCCACTGGTAAAAAAGCAGCAATGGTGGTTGCCGTCGCTGTCAAGAGAGGAATGGTCAATTCCTTTGACGCTTTGACGGCGGCTTGACGGATGGTTAGCCCGGATTTGGCATAATTGGAAATGGATTCAGTCATCACAATGCCATTGTCCACCAACATTCCTAAAGCAATGATCAAAGCAGCAATGGATATCTGATGTAACGGAATCCCGACGAACACCATGACATTGAGTGTGATCAAAAATGTGAAAGGAATCAGCATACTGATGATGATTCCCTCCCGCCAGCCAAGCAACAGGATCATGACGACTGCTACCACCGCAACAGCCTGCCACAAATTATTGACAAAATCATTGATCTTGCGGGCTACCCAAAAGGGTTGATAGTTGAGGATGTCAAAATTGATGCCCAGGTAAGTTTGCTGCAGTTGCTCTTCCAGCAATTGTTTGACATTTTTTCCCAGTTCCAGAATTTGCCCGCCATCCTGCATTTCAACGACGACCATAATGGCATCTTTGCCCATATAGCGTATCTGGTAGGTGGGAGGATCGATATATTCCCGTTTAATACTGAACAAATCCTCTAAAAAAAACAGATTGTTGCTGCCTGGAATGGCGATCACGGTTTTACGGATCTCTTCGACGGACTCAAATTCTCCCGTTGGTTGAATACGGATGGTTTGTGGGCCCACCTTGATGTTACCTCCAGGTGACAAAACGTTTTGTTCTTCCAGAATATTGGCAATTTGCTGAACACCCATCCCTAACTCAGCAAGTTTGACATTCGAACTTTCCAAATAAATGCGTTCTGCCAGCTCTCCTTCGATATCGACACGAGATACGTACTGCAAGCGTCCCAGTTCTTTTTTAAGATCTTTCGCTGTCTCCACTAGCTCGTGGTTACTGAAACCATCACCTGTTACAGCAATGACAATGGATTTTGATTTACCAAAGTCATTATTGAGCCAAGGGTTGGAGGCACCATTGGGCAGTTGTCCCTGTAAATCACCCAATTTTTCACGAACCTTATCCCAAACGGGCTTGACGTCCTCGATGCTTTCTTTGACGACAAGAAAAACATAGGAAACACCTACAATGGAAGTCGAGTTGATTTCTTTGAGTTCTCCCACCTCTTTCATTTTTTCTTCAATTTTTTCTGTAATCAGCTCCTCCATTTTTAGTGGAGACGCCCCCGGAAAATTGGTGACAATCACTGCATTCCAGCTTGGGAAATCAGGACTTTCTTGTTTGGGGATCTTGATCACAGATTGCATGCCGAGCAGGACAATCAGGAAATAGAAAAAAAGTACGACACCACGGTTGGTTAAAGAGTAATTGGTCATGGTAATTTCAAGTTTTGCATAGGGTGGGGAATTAAGGAACCAGTTTTTTGACTTTCATACCATCGGTCAAGCTATGCACACCTGCCACCACAATTTGGTTGCCATGCTGCAAGCCTTGCAGGATTTCCACCTCTTCCTGATTGAGGAGTCCCAGCACAACTGTGCGTTTTGAAACAGTGGACTGGTCGGGATCAAACACCCAAACGTACTTATTTTGATTCACCTTATCTTGTACAATCGCATTGATCGGAATGGTGGGATAAGTAGAAATTTGTTGCTGGATATTGATCAGTACGTTTGCGGTCATGCCCGGTAGAATCTGTTGTTCTGGATTCTCCATTTGAACAAACACAGGGAATGTCAGGGTTTTTGGATCGGCACTCACCCCAACTTTTGTAATTTGTGCGGCAAAGTTTTTCTCCGGAAAATTGAGAAAGTTTACTCTGACTTCCTGACTGGCAGAGACTCTGCCAATCATGGATTCTGGTACACTGATCTGTACTTCGATTTTTTCAATATCAACCAGTGTATAGACGGGTTGTCCGGCAGAAATTTGTTCAAAATTAGAAACATGTTTTTCGGCAATAATGCCAGCAAAAGGGATTTTGAGTTGAGTGTCTGCTAAATTGGCTTGAGCCTGAATCAGATTGGCACGGATCGATTGCACTCTAGCCTGTTGGGCTTCAATTTCTTCAGCACGCCCTCCAGCCCTCGCTTTTTTTAATTCATTTTGTGCAGTTTCGATGTTTTGATTGGCCTGTTCCCATTGATTGATCGCTTGTTGTTGCTGTATCTTGGTCTGTTCCAATTGGTTCTTCGATTGCTCCAACTGGGTTTTTGCCTGCTCCAGTTGATTTTTTGCCTGCTCCAGTTGATTTTTTGCCTGCTCCAGTTGATTCTGCTGCTGGTCCAATGTTGTACGGGCTCGATCTAAGGAACTTTTGGAAGCTGCTTGTTTTGCGTATAACTGAACCACCCGGTCATAATCTTTTTTTGCAGTATCTCTGGCGCTGATCGCACTTTGTACGGCAGATTCGGCACTGCCGATATTGGATTCGGCACTACGGACCTGGGCTTCTGATCCACGAATGGCGGATTCGGCACTGCGAATGGCAGATTCGGCACTTTTCACAGTGGATTGGGCATTGTTCTCAGCAACATGAGCACTTTTCAGCTTGCTTTCCAAAATACGTAAATCCTCAGTACGTGCTCCTTTCACCAGTTGGGATAAATTCGCTTCCGCACTTTTTAGCTGGTTGTTCAAGTCTTTCACTTTGAGCAAATAATCACGATCATCCAGCACGGCTGCGATGCTTTCCAATGCTGCAGGATTGCCTACTTCCAACTGGAGTTTTTGTAAAACTCCCGGTACACGGAAACTGAGAACCGATTCCTTGACGCCCTTGGCAGTGCCACTAAAGGAATTATTGAGATTGGTCCCAGCCTGCATCATCACAGTCCTTAATTTCACAGGGCGAATAACTTCTTTAGAAAGGGAACGAGTTTCTTCCTTTTCGCATGCACTGAGGTGAATGATCAGCAATCCCAACAAGCAGAGAGAGACATTTTTCCATGTGATTTTCATAGATTTCCTTACTTTAATGGTGCATGATCATATTTTCGTCCACCTGAAATTGTTCCTCGCCTTGTCAAGAGAGCGGGGCCGACCTTCGGTTAGGAGGGGTTGGTTCTATCAACCTCCCCTAACCCCTCCTTGCTAAGGAGGGGAAATCGTTTTTATACAACTGACCGAAAATATGACCAACCCCCTTTAATGACTGATATTTTTTATCGTTATTTCTGTTGTTGAGAATGTTGAGTTCCCAAACCAAGAACCACGAATCACTGAATACGACTGGTCACATACTGATCTAATTTTTGCAAGAAAGCCTGGACTCCCGCATCTTCAGTAGAGACATACATGAAATCCAACTTTCCAACAAGACGGAGCAACTTGGTCAAAGATTGATACGTTTGAAAACGAGCAACGGTGGCATTGATTTCACTCAAAATGACATTGCTCTGTAAATCCATTAAATCCATGATAGGGATACTTCCCTGTAAATAAGCAACCTTACCCAGTTCAAAATTTTCATGGGCCTTTTCCACGAGATTTTCTGCGTTGTTAGCACGATTGCTATTGCTGAAATGTGTAAATTGGAGGGTACGGGCTTGTGCGGCCAGATCGGATTTTAACTTTTCTCGCGTCAGCACGATTTCCTCAATGCGTGCCTTGGCTTCTTCAAGTTCTGTAAAGCGCAATCCTCCCGTGTATAAAGGAACACTCATGGTTATTTGAAAATTCCACCCATCCTGGAATTGATCTTCATAAATGTCTTCTTCGTTGCGGGAATTCGTATTGACAAAATCACGATGTTCATCCTGTAATTGCGAATACCAGGAAGCCCCCGCTTCAAACTTTGGCCAAAATTGGCTCTCAATTTGTGCTTTTTGCAAGCGGACTTGCTGTAGTTGAGAGTTGGCTACTTGCAAAGCAATCGAATGTTGCCACATTTGTTCTGTCAAAAAATCCCGGATTAAACGAATGTGACGGTTCGTGTAGTATTTTTGCAAAAAACGTTGATTGTCTTCTAAATTATCCCGACTGAAATGCATCGCATCCAGAGAGAGTAGTTCTTCTTTCGGAAAATTCAACAGATGGTTTAAGTGGATCTTGGCCTGGTGGCGGCTTTCGAAGGCAGATGTCATCTCCAGGTGGGCGTTTTCATATTGAATTTCAACCCGCAGGACATCGCTTTTCGTGGTTTCCTGAAGATTGTAACGTAATTCCGCAATATCTTTCAGGCGAGAATAGGTTCGTAAATGCTCACGTTGGACTTTGACGAGTTCTTCTCTGAGTAACAAATCCAGGTAAGCCAGAATGATTTGTTCTTGCAAGTCTTCTTGCAGGATTTGTGTTTGATATGTGGCTATTTCTTCCAGCTTGTCTGCCAACTCCAGGATGTATTTCAATTCTGGATTCCAGATATTTTGCCCGATGCTGAGTTCAAAGACAGTTTCTGCTCTGGGAGACGGAGACAAATCAGCACGTTCTTGATTGATTCTTGTGTGGCGTAGTTGCGTTTGGACTTGTGGAAAAAGTGCACTTTCCCCTTTTTTTCGCTGTAAGGTGGTTTGAGCACGAGCGGCATGGTCAATCAGAATTTGATGGTTGGCCTGTAAGCCAATTTCCACAGCCTGTTGCAGCGTCAGTGACTTTCGGTACTTTCCCTGTTCGACCAGATGTGACTCATAATAGAATCTCCAGGGAATGTCAAAACCAATGCTACGGGCTGTGTCTAAATTAAAAGATAGATCCAGTTTCCAATCATCCAGAACAGGAATATCTTTTGGAGAAATGCCGTCCAGGATCATATTGATTTTTAAAGCATAGGTACGTCCCAAGGCCTGGTAGTCGGTCCAGGCTGCGGACATCAAAGCTCCCAATTCCACGCCATAAATCCCCTGAGCCGTTAAACTGGGTAACTTCCGCTCTGTCAAATCAGCGAAAACCTGCTGTACTTGAAACTCAGAAAAACCATAAAGCATGTCCACAAAAATTAAATCGCTCTTCAATAGGGATAACTGTTGCGAAAAATTATCGGGGGAAATTACCATCGTTTTCAACGAAAAACCAGCCTGAGCACCCCAGGTTTCTAGAACTTGCGAGATCTTGGTGGCGGTACCACAGTGAAATTCGGAACACAGAAAGGTCGCATTTTCGAAATCTAAAACGCTTCTGCTCAGCTCAACAAAGGCAGAAAAAATGGAAGGATCATAGGATGTGGTCCAGTTTTCATTGATAGGTTTCCAACTGTCTGGTTGCAACAATCCCTGGGCTGCTGGTGCAAACACGTTAATGGCCACGACAGGCACAGGCAAAGGAATCGTCTGCGCAAAAACCTGTGAAGAAACAGGGCCCAAACTGATAATCAAATCCAGTGATGTATCCTGTGCCAGTAGCTCCACGGCTTTATGGATTTTTTCCAGAGAAAATTGTCCAGCGATCTGCCGTTCTGCTGGAAAAAGAAGCTCGTACTTGTCTGTGGTCAACACTTCCAGTTCTTTTTTGACAGCCTCCAGAATCGGTTCATGTTCCCAAAACAAACCATCCTGAAGCACCCCAATGCGTACCGGAGTCGCTGCCCAACACCAGAAAGGAACGAACCAGCATGTCAATAAACCTAAAATCAGGATGCGCCCCCAGAAACACCCTCGTTCACGTGAAAGAAGAGTCATTTGCGTTTTCCCCTGATGAAAAAATAGATATTTTTTTACCGTAGCAGCGTTTGGCCCCCTGTTGGAGGTTTAAGAACAGCCACTGGTTGCCCCACAAGACACACATTTGAGGCAAGAACCATTACGGACCATTGTGAATTGCCAACAACTGGTACAGCACTCGCCTTCGTACCCTTTCAACCGGGCTTCCTGCATTCTGTCCTGCTGAGAAAGTTCCAAGGACCAGTCATCATCGGCTTCTCCCAGAGAAGAGGTAGAGAGTTGTGCACTCACTCCAGAACCATGTGATTTTTCAGCCAGTGCCGGGATATTCATTTCGGGAACATGCTGATCGTTTTCTTGGTTGGAATGGCCGGCTCCCTGATGCGGTGTCAAATTGTTCAGCGTTCGCTCTGCTACTACTTCTTCTTCCTCATACTCTGGCTCGGTTTCTTTACGAGAATGCAATTCGCTGATATGTAGATCTTCCGGTTTGACATGGGCTAGATCATTACGCTCCAGATAGTTGATGGCCAATTCACGGAAAATATAGTCAATAATCGAGGTACTCATTTTGATGGCATTGTGGCCCGAAACCATCCCATTGGGCTCAAAGCGGGTGAAGACGAAGGCTTCTACATACTCTTCCAGTGGCACGCCATGCTGAAGTCCCAAGGAAATAGCAATGGCAAAGGAGTTCATGATACTACGGAATGCGGCTCCTTCTTTGTGCATATCCAGAAAAATTTCGCCCAATGTTCCATCGGTATACTCGCCGGTACGCAGGTAGACTTTGTGTCCTCCAATAATGGCTTTTTGTGTATACCCTTTACGACGGTCTGGTAAGCGGCGACGCTTTGCGATATAGCGATGAATGATTCGCTCGGCTATTTGGATTTCCCTGGCTTGCTCTTGTTCTTCTTCCACAATTTCTTCTTCCTCCCAAACCGAGTCATCGATACTGGTATTGAGAGGTTGGCTCAGCTTACTCCCATCCCGATACAGTGCATTGCATTTCAAACCCAGCTTCCAGGACGATAAATAGGCATCCTGGATATCCGAAATAGAAGCATGTTGAGGAAGGTTGATGGTTTTAGAAATGGAACCTGAAATAAAAGGTTGGGCTGCTCCCATCATATGAATGTGGGCTTGGGGAGGAATAAAGCGTTTGCCTTTTTTACCACACTTATTGGCGCAATCAAAGACAGCATAGTGTTCCTTCTTCAGGTGAGGTGCTCCTTCTACCGTCATGGTGCCACAAATGTAATCATTGGCGGCTTCAATCTCATTCTCCGAAAACCCCAATGCTCTCAAAATACTGAAATTAAAATCATTGAGCTGCTCTTCTGTCAGGCCAAGGGTATTTTTGCAAAACTCTTCTCCTAAAATCCATTTATTGAAGACAAAGGAAATATCGAAAGCCGATGTCAGTTGTTCTTCTATGCGTCCCAGCACCTCTTCTGAGAATCCCTTTTGCCTTAAAGATTCGGTGTTAATGCAGGGACTCCCCTGCAATGTTCCACGCCCTTTGACATAGTGCACAATGTCTTCCTGTTGGGATTCTTCGTACCCCAGTTTTTTTAAGGCAGGCGGAATAGATTGGTTGATGATTTTGAAGTATCCCCCTCCAGCCAGTTTTTTGAACTTCACCAAGGCAAAGTCTGGCTCGATTCCTGTTGTATCACAATCCATCAACAATCCAATGGTTCCTGTGGGTGCAATGACGGTCACCTGTGCATTACGAAATCCATGCTTCTCTCCCAATCGCAGAGCTCTGTCAGCATCTTCCTGGGCAGCCTTCAGTAAATCAGGAGGACAGTGCTGACTATCAATACCCATTGGACTAATGGACAGACCTTCATACTCGGTATTAGGCTCGCGATAGGCCGCACGTCGGTGATTCCTAATCACTCGTAGCATGTGTTCTTGATTATTGGAATATTCAGGAAAGGGTTCCAATTCTTTGGCCATTTCTGCTGAGGTGGAATAGGAGGTCATGTGCATGATGGCCGTAATCGCACCACAGATTGACGTTGCTTTTTCTGAATCATAAGGAATGCCCGATGTCATCAAGTACGTGCCCAGATTGGCATAGCCCAGCCCCAAAGTCCGGAATTGATAAGACAGTTCGGCAATCCGTTTACTGGGAAATTGTGCCATCAAAACACTAATTTCCAAGGCAATTGTCCACAGACGTACCGCATGTCGAAAGCTTTTCACATCAAAGCGCTTGGTTTGAGGATCTTGAAATTTCATCAAATTCAATGATGCCAGGTTGCAGGCGGTGTCATCCAGGAACATGTACTCTGAGCAGTTGTGCACCGCAATGCCATTAGCTGTAAAATGATGAGTATGAGGTTCAGTGAGGTCAAAGACTGCTTCTTCTCCCAGGTACGTAAGGGAGTCCACCTTGTCTGTCAGGGGATCACTGTAGGTGCCAATGGTTTCATTCAGTTGATGGAGGGCTTTTGCTTTTGGGGTATTGGGAATAAAACCGATATAGCGTTCAAATAAAATTCGAGATTGACGACTGATGCGCAAACTATGCATTTCCTGCACATGGTATTCTTTGATACCTCCCTTACCATCAGGCAATAGGGCTTTTGATTCTCCAGCCCGACGATTTTTATAGCATTTGGATTTGATTCCAAAGTTTAACAACAACATCTGCACTTGTTCCAACAAATGCAAAGATGTCGAATCGAGAGCAACATATTGAGATTTTTCTCCATAATTGGCGACGGTACCATCTGCTGTGAATAATCCTCGTAACAAAGCAGCTTGCTCCATGCGATTCAACAAAAAAGCATAGGAAGTGAGCTGTTTACCTGCACTTCCCTGATCCAAAATGGCAAATGTTGAGATTTTTTCTAAAATTTGAGGACTACCAACTGTCGTACGGTAGGTTGTCGGTGTGGTAACAACCTGACTCGGTTTATTATGTTCTCCCATTTCTGGACGTAACTGGTTGATCACATCATTAGCCCAGGAAACGATAGCTTCCTCTTCTTTTCCCATTGTCAAATGGGCAGCACGACGGATGTTTCCAGCAGCATCTTCTTCATTTAAAGAGGTGAGACAACCATCTCCCAGCAACAATCCGATTAACTGAGCAACATCCTGACTTCCTGTTGATTCGGCCCCAAATGTTCCTGGAATTAAACGCACCACATCATCTTTGCTCAATTCACATGCAGGAACATCTCCACGATTTTCAGTAAACACTTGATGATCTGCTGTGAGCTTAACCTTGTAACCACTTTTGCACGACAGTTCATAAACAGGTTTCACTCCTGTAGGAAAAATTTTTTCAACTGGATATAAATTCCCATCTAAACTTTTAATTTTACGTGTTTGTCCTACTAAATGGCCAATGCACTCCAATCCATTTTCTGTGGTAATCAGTGTATCTGCGGTGACACAAGGATTAGAAGCTCGGATGGGACCGGCTTCGGGGCAGGTGTGCCATTCATTGATGGTTGTGTCAAACTGCAATCCAGGATCGGCTGAAGACCAGGCACTGTAAGCAATTTGCTCCCAAAGATCAGCAGCCTTGAGAGTTTTACACGGTCTGGGATGTCGTCCCTCCTTCTCAGCTGTTGCTTTTTCTGTCCTCCAGTACAGATTCCAATCCTGACCTTTTTGCAAGGCTTCCATGAATTCATTACTGATCCGAACAGAATTATTGGCATTTTGTCCAGAAACCGTCGCATAGGCTTCTGAATTCCAGTCGGTATCATATTCGTCAAACTCAATGCCGGTATAACCCTGCCGGGCCAACTCAATGATGCGCTCCACATAACTGGGAGGTATTTGATTTTGATAAGCACGCTGAATCACACGGCGCAGGTTTTTATTTTTCTTACGATCAAATTTTTCTTCTCCGCCGTCCCAACCATGAATGGCTTCAAACAACGCATTTAAAATCGTGCGAATCGTTTTAGATCCCGTCACCAAAGCGGCAACTTTTTGTTCTTCTCGGACTTTCCAACTAACAAATTGTTCAATATCGGGATGATCCAGGTCCAGACACACCATTTTTGCGGCACGACGGGTGGTGCCCCCTGATTTGATAGCACCTGCGGCCGTATCTCCAATTTTCAAAAAAGACATCAAGCCTGAGGAAACACCTCCTCCTGAAAGAGGCTCATTGCCACCCCGTAAACTGGAGAAGTTGGTTCCTGTGCCAGAACCATACTTGAACAAACGTGCTTCTCGAGTCCACAGGTCCATGATTCCACCATCCTGTACCAGATCATCCTTAACGGATTGAATAAAACACGCATGAGGTTGCGGATGGGTGTAGGCATCGGTCGATTCGGTCATTTGTTTTGTGTCCGGATCAATATAATAATGTCCCTGGGATGGTCCAGAAATGCCATAGGCCCAGCCCAAGCCAGTGTTGAACCATTGAGGAGAGTTGGGAGCAGCGACTTGATTGGCCAACATTGCACACATTTCATCATAAAACGCTTTTGCGTCTTTTTCTGAGTCAAAATATCCATATTTATGACCCCAGTACGTCCAACAACCAGCAAGGCGGTGAAATACCTGACGGGCATCGGTTTCTACCGTGGTTTGTTCTGCAGGAGGCAGAGTGGATAACTTGGCTTGGTCTGCCGTAGAGGACTGCAACCAGGAAGGAATATTTTTTTCTCTTGTCGATTTTAAATGTTTAGGAATTCCTGCTTTACGAAAATACTTTTGTGCCATAATATCAGTGGCAACCTGTGACCAGTTTTTCGGAACAACCACTTCCTTCCATTCAAACACAACAGAGCCATCTGGATTGCGAATGACAGAAGAAGAAGTAGTGAACTCGATGGATTCATAGGGATCTTTACCTTCCCTGGTGTAAAGGCGGTCAATTTTCATAAATTTCCTTATTTGATGAAAGTTGGTAAAACAGATTTGCGCGGACGAAATAATGAAGATCTATTGACTCAATCGGATTTTGATCAGTCGATCACAATAGTCCATCCTGGTTATGAAATCAATCTTTAATAACTTGTTACAAATCAAGGAACTATCTGTAATCTATTGATGATTATAACAAAATTTTTACTATTCTCAACTCTCTTTAATACGGACACATGAACTCTTTCTCTTCCAAAGAAATACTAGGCAGCCTGGTTGTTTTTGCTTCCGCTTTTTGTTTTTATTTATCCACAGTTGCCATTCGATGGGCTAAAGCAGAGGTCGTTTTACACCCAAGTTTTTTTGTCTTTTTTAGAGTATTTCTTGGGTTTCTATTCATTATCAGCATCCTGCTCATCAAACGTCAACCCCTGCGCCCTAAACGCTATGATTTGTTAATCGCCCGCACCGTGACCAACATCATTGCCGTATTTTGTTTTTTCAAAGCAGTGGATGTAACAACGGTTGCAGAAGCCAATATTCTCAATATGACCTATCCTTTGTTCATTGTGGTGATTTCGTGGTTTTTCTTCAAAGAACAGGGCGATTGGAAAACTTATTGCTGTGCACTCTTGGCGTTTTGTGGCATTTTTTTAATTCTGGCCCCAGGAGAAATTAATATTGCCTGGAATAATTTATGGGGACTGGCCTCTGGCATTTTTGCCTCGATTGCCATCATTTCCCTCAATTTAGCCAGGCAACACGACAACACCGATACCATTTTGTTGTTTGTTTTTGGATTGGGCAGTGTGATACTCTATGCCATTTTCCATCAAGAAATCCATTGGCCCAATTCAACAGAGTTATTTTATCTGACGCTGTGTGCCATTTTTGGAATTGCCGGGCAATATCTGATCACTCTTGGGTTTCGATACGTCACTGCGGTGGAAGGGGGGATTATTTCCTCCACACGAATTTTACTGGCAGCCATATTGGGCCCCTATCTAGCATCCGATCCTCCTCTCTCGTTATATGGATGGATCGGTGCTTTACTGATTTTTGCCACCAATGTGTATCTCACATGGCGCAAAATTGACATTCACTAAGTACAGCGATTCATAAAATAAGTATCCAAATTCAAGCTCTTAAAGGTATTGACCATGATGGTAGCGTCGGCCTACGTGCCGACTCAACCGTTAAATGGTTTGCCGCCATGTAAGGCGGCGCTACCATAAAAGTTGAGTAACAACAAAAATTTCAGTATTTATTTCTGATTATCGGTACTAAGTACTAACTGCTCGTCCTACATCCTGATAGTATAAACAGACAGTGGTTTCTGGGGCTCTGCGTCTCAGTGGCTAGAAAATGAAATGATCATGGCTGATTCGATCCAGGCCCTTTATATCCATATTCCGTTTTGCCGTCATCTTTGTCCTTTTTGTGCATTTGCAGTTCGTAAAGAAAGAGCGGCACTCCATCAACAATATCTGGAGTTGCTGTTTCAAGAGATGCAATTGCGCAATCAGCAGTTTCAAGATCGGTTGGGCACACTCCAGTCCATTTACATAGGTGGTGGCACACCTTCTTGTTTATCCCAGGAAGAAGTCAAATCGTTGCTTGATCGTGTCCAATCCTTATTTTCCTGCTCCCCCAATACAGAGATTTCCTTTGAAGTCAATCCAGAGGATGCATCTCACCATTACATTCAAGGGTTGGCGCAATTAGGAATCAATCGTTTGAGTTTAGGTATGCAAAGTCTTCAAGAACCCGTTTTACGAAAACTCAACCGCAATCATACGGTCAACCATGTATATAGCGCATTGGATGCACTGGAGCAGCATGCTATCCAGAACTACAACCTGGATTTGATGTTTGGAGTTCCCGATCAAACTTTAAAAATGTTTCAAGCCGACGTGAAACAACTCTTTTGCTATCATCCTACTCATTTTTCCTTATATGGCCTGGATATTGAGCCCAATACCCCCTTTGCTCACAAACCGGAAATAGTGAACAAGGTTATCCAAGCAAAGGAATTGTCCCAGGAAATGTATCTGTGGGCCATTGACTACTTGCAGAGCCAAGGAGTTGTTCAATATGAAGTGTCTAATTTTTCAAAGTCCGATTGTCAAAGCCGCTCCAATCTTTCCGTTTGGTCAGGAAAACCCTATTTGGGATTTGGTATCGGAGCCCATTCTTACTTTCCCTACCAACGATGGGCCAATTACCGTTCCTTTCGCAAATACCAACTGGCCCTTGACACACAAGAATGGCCGGTGGCGTTCCATGAAACTCTCTC
Organism: SAR324 cluster bacterium; assembly: GCA_028282505.1. Taxonomy (GTDB): domain Bacteria; phylum SAR324; class SAR324; order SAR324; family NAC60-12. The sequence goes on from JANQHV010000368.1 coordinate 36,860, forward strand.
CCCTATTCAGCAAGCCAATGAAAAATTAATGTTGGGGTTGCGACAAACCTCTGGATTTTCGACCAATTGCTGGCAGGAAGAATGGGGGCTAGAGTGGCCTGGGAAGAATCAAGAACTGGTAGACCAATTCTGCTGGCAAGGACACATGTTCTGGAACCCTCCTGTGATCTCACTCTCCCCCCAGGGGATGTTATTGGCTGATGAAATCACTGAGCAACTGATGCTCAGTTAGTCACTTTCACGGAATTAAAAATTAAGAAGAGCGACTTAGCCACGAAGGAACACTAACGGAATGTTATCAAGATTTGTATCGGTCGACCAAGGAGGGCCGGAATATCTTCAGAGCGGTAGTGGATATTGTCCACTAAACGAGGTCGATAAGGAGGCCTGCCTTTCTAAAGATAAAAAACCTTAGAAGACAGGCTGATGACGATTATTTTTTATTGGCCAGAGAACGAATTCGCTGCAGCTCTATTTTGAGACTGCGGATTTCCTGCATCAATTGTGCTAAATATTGTTTTTGATCCATAGTGCATCCTTTCTTAAGAAAACACATCCGTGTATGTTGTGACTCAATGGAACAAAAAATAATAGTTCAAATTTTGCCCCGTTCTTACAAGACATGAAGACGTCATTGTCTCCATGAAGGACACGATTTTTTCATTCAAACCAATGTCCTTATTTCGTTTTTCGGCATGAAGGAAGACACACTTTAGTAAAAAAATTTGCTTTTCTCTTCAATAAGAACCTGTTTGGAAAAGATGGTTCGTTGCGAAAAATCGATCTCTTTGAGCGGATTTTTGAGAAAATTTAAGGCGAATAGTCGGCCTATTTAACGAAAA
>JANQHV010000407.1 GCA_028282505.1 SAR324 cluster bacterium
GCTGAGCGTAGTCGAAGCATCTCAGAGACCCTTCGACTACGCTCAGGGTGACATGGCATTCAATGTGCCAAACAAAACCAAAATCTCACTACTATATAATTCTATGTGGCAACAGATATGCCAGTTCTAAAATTTTTAACTAATATTTTTAAATCTCCTTTAATAACAAAGCTTTGATTTTTTTGGGAGGGCAATGGATAGGAGTAACTGTCAATTTGTCAAGGTGTTTGATTAGACACTTGTGTTTAGACGAAACTGTCTAATTTAGACATTTATGTATAGAATTTAGAATGGCTTATTAAAACAAGAGTAGCTTCTCCTCAAACAAATCACTTCTTTGCTTCTATTTATGTCTTTATCAAACTGGAATGATTGCGTATTGCTCAAAAAACCAACCATTTTGCCTTGAAGTCCAAGCTTTATACCAATACCTTGAAAGCTGCCTTTCAGGAGCTAAACCAAATGAAAATTGCAATGGCATAGCCATTGCAGAAATTGTTCACGTAATATGAGTTTAAAAAGATGACTATGACAACAAATGTATCAAAGGTGTTCATTTGAATATTAATAAATTTTTAAGAGATAGCTTTTTATTCATTATTGAACAGATAAGAGCTGTTACCAGGCCCTCAGTGCCCAGAATCGCCACACTGGGAGAAATTGCAGGACAGAGAGTGGACACGACAGTGGATTCAGATTTGGCCAAATATTATCTGGAAAATTACCTTTCAGATAAAAAACAACAACGAGAATTTGACCAAATCATTGATCAAATAGAAGCTGAATCTCAAGAACCCCTACCCAGCAGGGAGTATTTAAGGAATCTGGCGAGTCAATATTCTGCCGATTTTGCAACACTTTTCTTGACCAACCGGCTCTTAAAAATTCCAGCGAATGCCAAATTTCACTCCTGTTTCCTGAATGCCATTGAGCAAGCAAGAGAGGCCCTTCAGTCAGGAGATGTCCCCCAAATTCCCGAAGTGTCATCTTATATCATCCTCATGGTGCCAGCCTGGGATTATGTAGAGACAGGTGCTGAACTGGGGACCGATTTTCTGGATGCCAGAAAAATGCTGGACCAAATTGGGGCAGAAAATCATCTTGTAGAGATTGAACCGGTTGGCTCTGTGGAGAGAAATGCCGAAATTGTTGCTAATGAGATCTTGCGTTTTAGCAAGGAATCGCAAAAGGCCATTCTTATTGTGAGTGCCAGTTCCTCCGGCCCCTCAGTAGCCCACGCGTTAGGAGAAATTCTGAAGGCCGATCAACTGGGGCAAGTCAAGGGCTGGTTGAATGCTGTTGGTATTTTGCGAGGAGCCTCTTTTTTGGATTTTTTCCTGAAACCGCCTATCCGATGGATATTGTTGATTCTGCTAAAAATCAAGAAATGGGATATTGAGGCCATTGAAAGCCTCTCCACGACTGTTCGGCGGCAACGTTTTCAAAATGTGTATATTCCTGAAACTGTTGTTATTATAAATTATTTAAGCATCCCTTTGTCGGGAAACATCTCAAAATTAGCTAGACTCAATTATAAACTCATTCGTAAAAAAGGACCCAATGATGGGAGTGCTTTGATCGTGGATGAGATTGCTCCCAATGGGATTTCAATTATCTCATTTGGAACCGATCATTTTGCGAATCTTGATCCGGAGATTTCTATCAAACTGGTAGCCCTGGCTCAAACGGCGGTCAATCATCTCAAAACAATCTGATGCCTGTTGGAACATTAGACGACCCATCCCATCACCATAACTGTTTATACGAAGTTGCGTCTAAAAATGTGAGATTTGTCATGCTGGACTCGATCCGGCCGCTTCGGCGTACCGATCCACTAACACGCTTCCTGGATTCCGCATCAAGTGCGGAATGACATTGCGAGCACTTAAAAAATGACTAGTAATACTCACTATTTTGGCTGCAACTTGGTATTATTACAAACTGCTCAACATTATAAAGAGAAAGTTCCCGCATGAAGGCTGCGATTAGAACACAACTGAGAAAATCCCCCTTTGCTTATGGCATGTTACTGAAAAGATACAGAGCACTCGCTCCAGTATCCGATTTGCTTTGCTGGCAAATCCAACGAAAAATACTGAAAAGCCTGGCTCACAAAGATTCTGTTTTCTTCGTTCAAGTTGGTTCAAATGATGGCGTCCAGGGCGATCCATTGCATGACTTAATTACTTCGAACAAACATTGGAGAGGAATCTTCATTGAGCCCGTTCGATTTATTTTTGATAGATTGAAACAAAATTATGGCAATTCAGAAAGATTTATTTTTGAAAACAAGGCTATATCGTCCAAGAGAGGCGTGTCCGAGTTTTACTATGTGTCTGAAAAAGCCAAGTTAGAGTTAGGTGACTCCCTGCCTGATTGGTACGACCAACTGGGTTCTTTCGACAAGAATCACATCATAAAACAGCTATACGGAATACTAGAGCCCTACATTATTTCTGAGGAAATTAAAGCTGTCCATCTGCAAGATATATTTCAAAAATACAGCGTAACAGAAATAGATCTTCTTCATATTGATACAGAAGGATACGATTTCCAGGTGCTCTCATCACTTGATTTCTCAAAATACAAGCCCTCAGTTATCATGTATGAGTACAAGAATTTGTCGGGTGCCGAGAGAAAGTCAGCAGAGTCACTCTTGAAAAAGGTTGGGTATAGTTATACCCGGTACTGTGGAGATACGTTGGCAATTGCCAAGGGCTAAAAAAATATTTGAGACGGAGCAGAACCCCACGCAATTGTTCAATTCCTCTATTTGACTAAAAAACGAGATAATCGTTGTTCAAAAATTTCTGCCGCGCCTTGCATGAGTTTTTCTGCCATCTGATCCACATGTCTATTCTTCCATGACTCTAATTCCGTTCCTTTAACCCACTGATTAAAGGATCCTTGGGCAGGACCACAATGGATTTGGAAATCGACTTTTTTAGCCGGATTGCCTTCAAAAGCAAGGCGGCTTGAGTGAGCAAAATACCATTTAAAGACTAATGCCATTTTATGCTTAGGCGATTTTTCTGCTTTTTCAATCTCTTCAGGCCGAGTGGATTGATAATAAGCTTTGGTTTCTTCCCATACTTGTTCAACAGTTTTTTGAAAGTAACGCTTTTCAATCTGTTTTTTCATTTTTGTATCGATTTCTTCCCAAGAGGAATGCTGTTGATAGATCTCATACAGTTTATTCGCCCGTGCCGGGAAAAAAACCTCTCTTCGTAAGACCTGAACGCGTGCTCCTATCTCAAACATATCACCGGCAGGGGCATAAGTCGTGTCCTGAACATTTATGGATTGCAGCATTTCTTTCACTTGGTCACTGGTTCCAGATTCCACGGAGCACTGATTAATTGAGCCTGTGATGACATAGTCTGCACCCATAAAAAAAGAAGCCGCAATGGATTCAGGGGTTCCTAAGCCTCCTGCTGCCCCCACACGAATTTCTTTTTGGTAGGAGTACTTTCTCATCATTTCTTTTTTTAAGGAGACAATTGCAGGAAAAAGAGCATAGGCAGTTGCACCGTCGGTATGCCCTGCTGAGTCTGCCTCCACAGTGATATCATGGGCTACGGGAATTGTTTTTCCCAGATTGACTTCTTCCTGAGTGAGTTTGCCTTCCTGAAGCAATCGACTCAGGATTTTCTCGGGAGGAGGGCTCATAAAAGCTTCTGCAACTTCTGGTCGTGAAGCCTTTGCCAAAATTGAATTGGGGATCACTAAAGATCCCTCTTTTTCCTGAATTCCTTTTAAACGGAAGAAAACAAGAGCTGGGGTCATTTGTATAAAAGCAGAGGCTTCCACTACCGTGACACCATACTTTAGAAAAAGCTCTGCTTTTTGTAGCTCAAACTCAGGGTTATTGAAATAATGTAAGAGATTACAACCATAGGCTTGCCTGGAAGTCAGTTCACTTTGTATCACTTTCAGGTTCTTTTCAATTTCCTGAAGACTCATTCCAGCAGTCCCTAAAAAACCAAGTAAACCTGCTTTTGCCATGCGAATCACAATTTCTTTTGAGCCAATTCCCTTATACATCGAGCCACTTGCATAGGCATAACGAATTCCATGGTCTTTCCGAAATGAAGCGTTTCCTAAGCTCTCAGGGCTTACTTTGATTGATGATATAACTTGTTTTAGTTCGCTTTGAAGGGGAGGTGTCTGCTTTTCTTTCACTTGAGATGCAGGCTGTCTCTCTTTTTTGCATTCCTGGGAAGGGATCTCTTTCTTTTTCTCTGGAGTGGTCAAATGAGGTGGATGAGCAAGAGCTCGGACTTGATCTTTTAAAGAAAGTTGGATTTGGGAAACCAGCTTGGTCAAGGTATCACTCGGTCCAATTTCCTCAAAAGCTTCCACTCCGGCACACATCATGTAGAAGACACTATCCTGCCATTGTACCGAAGACACCAACTGTTTCGACAGGTTTTCCATAATGACTTCAAAAGAATACGGTTTTGCTGATAAATTTGAGATCACCGGGATCTTGGGCGATTGGAACAAAAAACCTCGAAGAAATTGAGTAAACTCACTTTGTAATCCTTGCATTAAATTGGAATGAAAAGCACCACTAACATTTAAAGGGATGTAAGTGATTTTTGCTTCTTGAAAAGAATGGGCAGCCTCGATGATTTGTGCTCGATCACCGGAAAGAACAATCTGGGAGGGTGCATTAAAGTTTGCAAACTCAATACAAGAAAAACCTCCTTTTTCCAAAACCTGCTGAATTTGCTCCTTCGAGGCCTCTAAGACAGCAGCCATCCCTCCTTTTGGAGCCTGAGACATCAGGCTTCCTCTTTTTTTGACAAGCGTCAGACCTGTTTGAAAATCAAAGACTTCTGCGGCAAGAAGCGCGTTATATTCTCCTAGGCTGTGACCGGCCACATAATCTGGTTTGCCTGCTCCCTGTTGAAGATAGTGATAATAAGATAACGCATTCACCACATAAAGGGCTGGTTGTGTGTATTCTGTGGAATGCAATAAGTTCTTAGGGTTTTCTAGGCAAATTTCTTCAATCGAATAATTTAGAATCGTATTGGCTTGTTGAATTAATTCAGGAAATAAAGGAAATAGTGTCTCTCCCATTCCTCTTTGTTGAGAGCCTTGCCCTGGAAATATAACTGCTTTTAACATTCTCACTCCTGTATAATTGATTAAAAAATCTTGCCTTCCTCAAGTGTAAAAAAATCACACGCTATTAGGAAAAGTAATTTCTTGATACCGTATTTGCCCAATATTTAACCATCTATTTAGCCACTTTAACGTTCCAATAATAAGAAATTAAATCAGTCTTTGTATAAGTGAAACACCTGGTGCCGTACTGGAATCCACCAGGCGATATTAAACGGTTTAATGTCCTGAAGGGTGAGACCGTGTGACAAAAACGTGTCTTCCCATTCTGAGGTATTTTTAAAATTAAAGGGAATATTCACATTGGGAGAGAAGAGACGATTTTCAATGTAATCATTCAGGCACACGATCTTTCGTCCGACGGCATTGCGGTAAACGTCTTCTATAATGATAATCTTTTTTCGTGCCACTCGGATTATTTCGGAAAGGACCCGATTGATATCATCACAGTGATGCAACACGAAAATGCCACAGACCACATCAAACGAACCATCCTTGTAGGGCAAGGTATGCCCATCATAGTAATCCAAAGCAATTTCTTGTGCCCGGTAGGGAAGGGTTATTTCCACATCCACCCCCTGAATTGTCAAAGGATGTCGGCGCATTAGCTCAGCAGAAACCGTTCCATCCCCATCTCCCACAGATAAAACACGGGAATGAGGGTCTAGGAACTCACAAAAACTATCGACGACTGTTTTTGCTCGAATACCCGATTCTCTGATATAGATTTTTTTACGAAGCGTTTGTACGAAATCCTTATTGGATTTTATTAGTCGGTGGATCATGGTTACATTTTTGTATGAGATGATTGGATTCTTTTCCACACCAATTCTTTTGGTATGGAAATGGTCAACTGATGTGTTTTACTGATTCTAATGATCTAGTTTTAAGAACAGGACAAACAAATCTTGTTAGCAATTTTCCACGTTTCGATAATATTGAAGCAAACGATCCGTGGCTGCTTCCCAAGTCAGGCTCTTGATTTGTAAGTCTTCTTCAGGATTATTCTCTAAAGCAAATTGCAAATGTTGGTAGAACTCTTCCGGTGTGTTATAAGAAAGGCAGTTCTTAAATTTGTCGAACTCATCATTTCCCGAACGACTCGGAATAATAGCAAACTTCCCTTGCCCCAACGCTTCAGCAGTCGTTGTACAATTGACATCACTGCGAGAGGTATTAATAAAAACTTTATAATTTTGTAAATCTTTTGCGGGGTTGGTCGAAGTCCCTTGATAGTGAAAGGTGATCCCCTTGCTTTGAGCATAAACCTCAATGGCTTCCTGATCGCTACCGATGCCAAAGATATCCATCTCTCGAACATTGCTGGTTGAGAGGAGGTCAATCAGTTCACGGAAACCTTTCTCCCAAATCAATTTGCCCATAAAGTAGATTTTTTGCGAATCAGGCTTTATCCGTGGTGTTTGATAAAACGAAGGATGAATGCCACTCGAAAAAAAGATTTGAGAGTTGGGTAAAGAACGAATCGCACTACTGAGAAGAAGCGCATCATCACAGTGATGTTGGATCAACCATCGATCGTAGCGATCTAATAACCACGGGAGGAAAGGCAAGTAAGGAGGCGCATGCTGCTTGTAATAATAAAGATAGTTTGTTAGCACAATGCCTGTCACTTTCGATGCCCGTTGATGATAACGGTTCCAGGGATGTTTCCAATTAAGGTGCTCTGGTTCTTCCAAAATCAACCAATCACAGTCACGTATTCTTTTGGAAAGGGCACACTTTGGTAGAATCGACCCCAACCTCGCCTTATAAGTCGCGGGATAAAATTGAATCTGAAGTGAGGAACAATCTGGCTCTGGCAAATAGCACCGCATGCAGTCTTCCTGGGCATTGTGGGAGTCAAAAGAGATCCCGTTTCCGAAGAGTAACGGCTGTTCAGAAGGAGGTATCCAGGGGACATACAGGA